>JAYTNO010000127.1:0-49606 GCA_043748275.1 Flavobacterium sp.
GCAAATTTGACTAATTCTGCTGATGTAATTTGTAGATTTGAAAGTGTAGTTTCAATTTTTTTGGCAAAGTTTTCATCAGTCATTAATTTTGATAATGAATTGTTTTGGTTGTTCATGTTTTTTGCAAAAGTTTCAATTTCGGCAGAACTATTTTGCAAATTGGTAATAGTTACATCTATTTTGTCAGCAAATTCTTTATCGGTAAACAATTTTGATATGGCTCCGTTTTCATTGTTAATTTTTGGTGAAAATTTTGCAAATTCTTTGGCACTAGTTTCTATATTGGCAATTGTATTTTGTAAACTATTAGAAAACTCGTCATTGGTCATGATTTTATGCAATATACCATTTTTATTATTCATTTTGTAACTAAAACCAATGAGTTGATTGGTGATAATTTCAGCATTTTTTGCGCTTTTCTCAACACTTCTCATAATATCTTCTATCTCTACACTTACAAAAGATGCAATGTGACCGCCGTTTTCTACTGTTTTTTTTGAACTCGTTCCAGGTTTTATTATTAGTACTTTATCGCCAACCAAACCATCAGACCCAATGCTTGCTACAGCATCTGTTTTTATATATTGTCGATTTTCTTTTCTGATAGACATAGTCACTAAAACTAGAGAGTCTGATATAAAATGTATTTTATTTACTGTTCCTATATTTATTCCAGAAAGACGAACATTGCTTCCTGCTTTTAAACCACTTACATTTTTAAATTCAGAATTTAAACTAAAATTAGACCCAAATAGATTTCTGTTTATACCAACAAAATAAATAGCAACTACAAATAGAATTATGCCAAAAACAACAAACAACCCAAGTTTCCATATTGATCCAGATTCTTTACTCATTTTTCTTATTATTAAATTAATTAAAATAGGAGTGTACCCAATTATCATCACTATTTCTTAACTCCTCATAACTTCCTTCGGCATAAATTATCCCATCTCTTATAATCATTATTCGATCGCCAGTAATTCTAGCACACGATAAATCGTGAGTAATAATTATAGATGTGGTTTTGAATTTTTTTTGAATTTCTAATATTAATTCGTTTATTTCACTTGATGTTATGGTGTCTAAACCAGATGTTGGTTCGTCATACAAAATAATTTCAGGTTTAATGATTATGGCACGAGCTAGACCAATTCTTTTTTTCATTCCGCCGGATAATTCCGATGGCATTTTGTCTATTGCCTCTTCTAGTCCAACATTTCTTAGGGATTCAATAATTGCTTCTTCAATTTGGCTTTCGGTTAGTGATTTGTTGTTGTGTTTTAATGTAAAAGCTAGATTTTGTTTTACCGTCATAGAATCATACAATGCACCATTTTGAAAAAGAAACCCGATTTTTAATCTTATTTTGTTAAGTTCACTTTCTTTTAGATTGCAAATATTTGTACCCAACACATTAATTTCACCACTATCAGGTTTTGTAAGCCCTACAAGACATTTTATAGCTACTGATTTCCCCGAACCAGATCTACCTAAAATGACTAAATTTTCGCCTCTTTTTACAAAAAGAGTAACCCCTTTTAGCACATCATTCTTTCCAAATGATTTATACACATTTTTAAATTCAATAACCATAGTGTTACCATTCTCATTATTAGTTTTTGTTGCTATTTGTGAATCGACTATCATATTTTTTAGAAAAAAAGATCTGTTAATTGAACCGCAATCATATCTAGAATAAAAATGGCTAATGATGCAGAAACAACGGCAGAATTTGCTGCTCTACCAACACTTTCTGTACCGTTTGTTGCATTAAAACCTTTGTAACAACCAATCATTCCTATAAAAAACCCAAAGAAAAATGTTTTTATTGTTGCCGGAATAATATCTAAAAACTCGACACTTTCAAAAGATTGAGAAAAATACAAAACAACATTCACGTTGTTATGCATATTTATGCCTACAAACCCACCGTAAACACCAATAAAATCTGCATAAAAAACCAATATTGGCACCATCAAAGTAGTGGCCAAAACTCTAGTTACAACAAGATAACGGTAGGGATTTATTGCAGAAACTTCCATGGCATCGATTTGTTCGGTAACTTTCATAGAACCCAATTCGGCTCCAATGCCAGATGAGATTTTTCCGGCACAAATCAAAGCCGTTATTACCGGGGCAATTTCTCTAATTAAGGATAAAGAGACCATACTAGGTATCCATGATTCTGCACCAAATCGAGCCATTTCTGGACGAGCTTGTATAGTCAGTACCAACCCCATTATAAACCCAGTTACAGTTACAAGCGGAAGTGTTTTGTAACCTATAAAAAAACATTGTCTTAGAAACTCTCTAAACTCAAAACCAGGTCTGAAAATTTCTCTAAAAAAGCGTATTGCAAATACAGTTGTATTTCCAATATCATTGAAAGTGTTTTTAAAATAAATATCCAAAGTATGAGTGTTTAAATTAAATCATTTCATTATAAATCATTATTGCTTTTTCCTAAACTTTCCCAATTATTAATATTTTCGAAAGTAGTTTTTGCAATTCCAGACAAAGCCTCATTTGTTAAAAAACCTTGATGTCCTGTAATGATTACATTAGTAAAGGTACATAATTTGTTGAATATTTCATCATCAATTAGCTTATAAAGATGATTTTTAAAGAAAATATTTTTTTCGTTTTCATAAACATCCAAACCAGCTGCTGCAACAATATTGTTTTCTAATGCTTCTATTAGATCTGCGGTGTTTACAATAGATCCTCGCGCTGTATTTATAAAAATAACTCCTTTTTTCATTACAGAAAAAAGATTTCTATTAAATTGGTATTTTGTATCCGGAGTAAGTGGACAGTGCAAAGAGATTATATCAGATTCTTTGCATAATTCTTCTAAGCTTTTATATTTGATTTGCGTTTGTTGAATAAGGTTAATATTTTCATTTTCATCATATCCTATTAAATTACAACCAAATCCTTTCATGATAGTTGCAAAAACACTTCCGATTTTTCCAGTGCCTACAATTCCAACTGTTTTACCGTGAAGATCAAACCCGGTTAGTTGATCTAATCTGAAATCTTTCTTTTTCATTAATTCATGGCCTAAAATAATTTTTCTGTTTAAAGCCATTATTAAAGCAACTGCATGTTCAGCCACGGCATATGGAGAATAAGCAGGAACATTGGCTACTTTTATCCCAAGTTGTTTTGCTTTTTCTAAATTAACGTGATCGTGACCCACAGATCTAAGAGCGATGTACTTAACCCCATTTTCAAATAGATTTTCTAAAATTTCATCAGTGGCTTGATCAGAAGTAAATAAAGATACAACTTCGTAACCTTGTGACAAATAGGCTGTATTATTATCTAATGCAAGTACAGAATACTCCATTTCGTGGTTACAAAGTGAGGTTTTTTCTAAAAAAGGTTTTTCGTAATCACGGGCACTATAAACAAAAACTTTCATTAATTTATTTTTTTAATTCTTTTCTATAAACGAGCATTGGTACTTTTGTATTGAATGATATATTTTTGGTTTGGCTAGTTTCAAACAAACGATTAAACCATTTTCTATTTTGTTTTGTAAATAAAATTATTAATGAAGGTTTTATTATTTTTAGATCTTTTTTTATGTGATAGTTTAAAGAAAATATTGGATTTAGTTTTCTATAATGAAACATAATCTCTTCGTTTTCATATTTTTTTGCTATATCGCTTAGTTTATCTTTTTTGAATTTTAAATTAACATCATAATCATAATGTAACACTTTTAGTTTTGTATGTAAAAGAGTCGAAAATGCAATGGCTTTTTTTATTTCGATATCTATATTTTCAATATCCGAAGCATAGCAAATAGAATGTATTTTGGTTGTTCTATAATTTTTTGGAATTACAAAAACTGGAATAGGTGAGGATATAATGAGATGAGATGCAATGCTTCCAAAAAGTTTTTCTACAACTCCAGAACCTCTTGCAGTAGTACAAATATATTCAAAGTCATTTTTTTCCGCATAATTGATAATTTGTTTTCCTACATTATCTCCAATTTCTGCAACACAGTTATAACTTACCCCAGGGAAAGATTTTTCGGTTTGTATTTTTTTTATAAATTTTTCTAATTCAGTTTGATGTTTTTTTTGCATTTCACTCTCATCAAGACTAATATACATTTGGTCCAGAGGTGTAGATCTTACTAAAATATTTACAACATTATAAAAAACCAAATCTACATTTTTTTGGGTAGCCAATTTCATTGCAAATCGAATAGCTTTTTTTGAATTTGCTGAAAAATCTGTGGTTACTAAAATCTTTTCCATAATAAAAAAATTAAATTAAAAAGTATTTAATAAAGAAGGAAATATTAATTTTAATAAAAAAAAGTACATTATATTTCTTAAAGTTATTAATTTCAAATCAATAATTTGTTGCAAAAAGATGGATAAAAGTTGTGAAATTCCAAGTTTCAACTTATATAGCTATATTCCAAATGCATAACCGGCACATACACCTATTGGTGTGGCTATTGCGGTATTTATGCCTATAAGTTTCCCCTCTAAATTAACCAATGCTCCACCACTGTTTCCAGGATTTACAGCTATATCAGTTTGTATAAACGATTCAATTGCACTTTGGTTGTTTAGTATATTTATGTTTCGTGCCTTTGTGCTTTCAATTCCAACAGTTACAGTTGAGTCTAGATTAAAAGGACTTCCTACCGCAACAACCCATTCTCTAACTACTAAGTATCGCTTTCTCCAAACTTTATAAATGAGAGTTTGTCTTTATCAATTTTAATTAAAGCAAGATCGGTCAATGGATCATTTCCTAAAACTTTTGCTTTATAGGTTTTTCCGTGATAAAGAGTCACATTTATTTAGCACTGCCAATTATAGGTTTGTTATTGTAAACTTCGGATTCAGGTAATTGAAACTTAAATTGTCTAAAAAAGGTTTCGTCTCAAAAAATTCTTTTAACGGATCTGGCATATTATAAAAGTCATTTTGATTGTCTTTTAAATTTCCAATTTTAGGATTAGAAGTACATTTTATATTTATTTTTCTTAATTCAAAAAAACCTCTTTTTCTAATTGATTGTCGAGACCATACAAATCATTTCTGAAATTTATTTGATTGTTAAGATCTACCCAAGTTGTAAAATATACTATGAATACATCTATTTTTTGTTTAAGATTTATATATTCTGTTTTTTTTGTATTTAGAGATCTGTCAAATTGCTCTTCATTCCATTTAGAGTCATTTCGTAATAAATAAAGGGCTAATTTTCTAGGATCTTCAACTCTAATGCAACCATGACTAAAAGCTCTTTTATTTTCATTAAAAAGATATTTTGAAGGTGTATCATGAAGATAAATATGAAAATTATTTGGAAACAGAAATTTTATTTTGCCCAAAGCATTATTATCTCCAGGTTTTTGTCGAATAGCATAAGGGATATTCTTTGTGTAATTATGCCAATTGATTGCATATGGATTAATGATTTTATTTCCAGAAAGTACTTCGAAATTATTTTTTGATAAATAGGAGCGATTTTTTTTCAGAATAGGTAACATTTCTTTATTGATGATACTATTGGGCACATTCCAATAAGGATTGATAATTATTTGAGAAATAGTTCCTTTAAAAATACTAGTTTTATTAATTTCTTTGCCTACGACTACTTTTGAGTCCCATATTTTATTTCCGTTTTCAAAAACGTGAAGTTTAAATTCTGGGATATTTATTAGGATATAATTTTCATTTAAATCATCAGGAAACCATCTTAGACGTTCCATGTTTATCATAATTTGTTTAATCCGAAAACCAATTGGCTTGTTTAATTCTGTAATAGTTTCTTGATCAATTTTTCCAGATTCTACAAGACCAAAGCGGTGTTGAAAACGAGTTATACTTTTTGCTAAACTATCTGTAAAATAGAAGGTATTATCGTTACGGGATAAATCCCCAGTTATTTTGAGATATTGTTTTATTTTTGCAATACAAGAGTCAGAATCCGAAACGGATAGTTCTTTTTTTGAAGTTTGTATATAAGGCAAACCGCCTTTTTTTTGTAAATTACGATATTCTCTTAATTTTATTTTCAATAAACTATACAATTGATTTGTTGGTTCCCAGTTTTTGTTGCTATTTTCTGGTTTTACCAAAGAGTCTAATAATGTTTGATAGTTTTTCTTTTTTTTAGGAATATACCAATTTAGATTATAAGGGTTTTCTATAGTACCATGGTATACTTTTTTAGAATAGATAAAAAAAGTTGTTGTAAGCAACAGTTCAAGTTTTTTTGTGCTTTTTTCAATCAAATTTTTATCAGATTGTTCTGATTTTAATATTGAAATTAGTTTATCAATTTCAGGATTAAGTATTGTTTTGTCATCAAAATCGGCACTATAATTTTGTATTTGATTTTGAAAATTCGAAACAGCAATTGTCATACCGTCATTATTAAACCAAGCGTATTGATATTGTCTGTTATTATAATATTGAGTAACATCGGTTAAAAAAATTTCGTATTTTGGAAAAGTTTTAAAAAAATCATCTATATCATTTTGTTCAAGAATAAAGTCAGTAAAATTTATTTTAGTATAGATGCCAACATTTTCAAAGACATCAGTAGATGCTTCTTTTTTGGTTTGAAAGCATCCCCAAAAAAGCAATGTTGATAAAACAACAACGATTAAATATTTCATAATTTTGATATACTGTAAAGAATATAAACTAATTATCTTAATTGATTGATTGAAACAATTTTTTTAATTAAGTTAAGAATCTGTTTTCCTTTATTATTTCAGGATATCCTAATACCTGAAGTTTAGTTATAATTTTCCCCCGATCAATGGTGTCATCACAAGTAGCAACAACCAAGTTTTTGTCTTCATCAATTTTTACACTAGAAACACCATCTATTTTCAATAAATTTTTTTTGATAGTAGTTTGGCAGTCTTCACATTTTAGATTTGCAATTATTATTTTTTCGATTTTCATTTTTTCATTTTATAAAGTATCAATTGATGTTGTTTTTTTTAAGAATCGGGAGTAACTATTTTTATTCCCGATTCAGTTTTTTAATTTAACCATCATAGTCATCAAAATCAACGACTAACTCATTGTTTACAGACCAAACGCCTGGAGCATTATAGGCAATTCGCTCTGCTTCGTCTTTTTCATAATAAGAGTCAACAACTCCTTGTAAGGTTACTTTGTTTCCCTCAATAACAATATCAATATCATCATAATTTATAGCCCAGTTTCTTCGCAATGCTTTTTCGATAGCTTTTTTTTCAATTTCATCTTTTGCATCAGGAATAATTTCAATATTATTTGTAACACCTCTTACGCCTTTGAGATTTAATATTGCATTTCTAGCAGCTTCTTTTTGATAATACCAGTTTACATCTCCAAAGATTGTAACCCAACCTTTTTCTACTTTTATTTTTAATTTGTCTTCTGGAATAGTATAACTAGACTCAAAAGCATCTATTACTTCTTTGGCAATTTCTTCATCTGTAGTAAAGTCATAGTGACCATAGTCTATTTTAATTTCTTCAACTATTGCTTTTACACCAGCAACTTTTTTTGCTGCGTTTTCTGCTTCTAGTTTTTTGGCATAACTGTCTACAGTTCCAGTAAGTGTTACTATACCATCATTTACTATTACGCCAATTTCTGTTGCATGCAGTAATGGTTCCCACTGAATTGCTTCTAGTACGTTTCTTTGTAAAATTTCATTTGTTTTCATAAAATATATTTTAGGTTTGTTTTTTGTTTTAAAGTAATGTTGAATAATTTGCTACTATACGAGTTTTTATTCCAAAATATTATTAATGGTTAATGCATTATTTATCATTTCGTCTTCATAATCTAATATCGGTTCGTTAAAAAGATCTCTGGTAAGTATATATTTTCTTATTTTACTCTGTTTTGGATATTTTCGAACCAATTTTCTTGACGGAATTGGTTTTTTTCTGATTGTATTTGACATGATATATGTTATTAATTTTGTCTGTTTTATTAATATGTGTCAATTATTGTATTCTGTTTTTTTGTCTAAAGTTGTTTTTATAAAAGGTATTTTTTTCATTCATAAAATAGTTTTTTATAACAAGTCGTGCCATTAAATAACTCAATCTTGACAAAGCACCTTGGTTTAAATTTTCTAAAACATAATGACAAACACCAAAAAAAGCTAGAGTTCTATATGCAACATCAATAATTTGCTCGCTATCTTTGATGTTTTGAGCATGACTCATTGTCAATAGAAATTATTTGAATATCTGGTTTTATTCTATTTTGGATATATAATTTAACATTATTTCTTTTTTTAAAAAAAAATCATCTTTTCATCCCATAGCGATACTTTTTTTAATGCTGATTCGGGAACAATATATTTACCATTAAACCTTTACTATTTTTGGTTTTTAGGCCCTTTAGATTCTGCTAAAAGTTTTAGTTTATGATAGGAATATTGAGGAACTATTAAACTCCTTTTCTTCCTATTTATTAAATCTTTAGAAATGATTAATGTACTTAATACATCTATATCTTCGATATCGGTAAACGTTTGAATATAGGTGTCTTCAAGTGTAATATTTCTTGAGTTTTCAACAACTTGTTTTTCGTAATCAAATTGAGGTGACATAACAGGGATATTTAGTCTATTTTCTACAGAAGAATAATTTTTTAGTTTGCAATATCCTGTACTAGAATAATTTCCTTTTCGCAAGGCACGATAAAACAATTGAGGGTTTTCTCCATTTCTTATATCTGTCGGATTTAAAACCCCATCATTTTCAAATCCGTCATTTGTTTTTTTAAGGATAATTCCTTCTTTCTTTATTGTAAGCATAATCGAAAAATCAATTAAAATTTATAATAAATACAATTTCAAAAAAGGTTTTGAAAAAAAGAGGTTTTTAATTTTTCTCGGGGAATGTAAAGTTCGTTATATAATAATGAAAATGTGTTATGAAATTTTAAGCAAAACTTATATATTTCCTAGAATATAAAAAAAGCAGTTGCTAAATAGAAGGATAATAGCTAGTTATGAAATAATTCTACCGTCTTCCATTGTAATAATTCTATTGGTTCTATTAGCAAAATCATTATCGTGAGTTACAATTAGTAGTGTTTGTTTTTTCTCATGAGTGAGTTTGTTGAAAATATCAAAAACAATATCACTATTTTTTTTATCCAAATTTCCTGTGGGTTCATCACCCATAATTATCAAAGGATTGTTAATTAGAGATCTTGCAATAGCCACACGCTGTTTTTGACCACCACTTAGTTGATTGGGCATTTTGAGAGCTTGATCGTGCATGTCTAAAGTTTTGAGATGTTCCATTGCATTATTTTCTATTTCTTTGTCAGATAATATTCCTAGTTTCATTGCGGGAAGCATCACGTTTTTGAGCACATTGTATTCTGAAAGCAGGTAATGAAACTGAAAAACAAATCCAATTTTTTCGTTGCGTATTTTTGCTAAAACAGCATCTGTTTTTCCGGTAACTAATTCTTCGTGTATATAAAGTTCACCTTCATAATCAGTATCCATAGTAGAGAGTAAATAAAGCAAGGTCGATTTTCCGCAGCCCGATTTTCCAACAATAGAAACAAATTCGCCATGATTTATGCTCATCGAGATTTCGTTGAGAACTTTAAATTTTACTGGGGTCATAAAAATATTTTGTTAACCCTTTTGTTTCCAAGACGATATTACTCATATTACTTGCCTCTAATGATTTCTACAGGATCAACTTTGCTCGCTTTTAGTGCAGGAAACAATCCTGCAATTGTGGTTGTAAACATGGCAAAAACAAATCCAATAATATAATAAGTGATGTCGTAGTTTATGGGATACGTTTTTATAGTAGGTAATGAAGCAGTAACAAAAGGAATATTATCTATTATTTTAGAGAAAATATAACCAAATAACAGCCCAAAAATGCCACCAACAAATCCAATAATTAATGATAGTGAAACAAATATCCATTTTACATCATTGCCAGAAAATCCTGTGGCTTTTAGAATTGCAATGCTATCCATTTTTTCATAAATCATCATATTGAGAATGTTATAAATCCCAAATCCTGCAACTATTAATAGCACTATTCCAACAGCATAAGATATTATTGATCTCACTTTACTTCCGGTTTCAAATTGAGAATTAGTGGTTTGATAATCAATTGCATCGAGATTAAATTTGTTTTGAAATTCTTTGGCAACTGTTGGAGCAGAAATCATTTTATAAAGTTTAATTTGAATATCGGTAATATAATTTGTGGGTTCGCCTAAAAGTTTTTGGGCTGTGTCTATAGAGGTATAGCTCATAACATCATCAATTTCTGAAATTCCAATTTGCGAAATACCTACAATTTTTAATGAAGCTAAATTTCCTTTTGAAGTCGTTATTTTTATAATATCACCTTTGTCTAAAAGCATTTTGGTTGCCAAACCTTTCCCAATTATTATGCTGTTATTTTGAAGCAAATCAGTTACTTTTCCATCAATAATATAATCGCTAATTTGAAACAGTTTGTCTTCTGCCAAAACATCAATACCGTTGATGACACCTGAGATTTCTATAGTGCCAGAATTAAAAAAAACGGGTGTTGAAATTTTGGGTGCAATATCTATAACTCGAGAATCTTTTTTTAGATTGGCAATAATCACTTTACTATTATAAATAGATTTTCCGCGATCTTTAGGTTTTATAGAATGAATAAAATTGGTGTTATTTTTATATTTTTCAGATAGTAAAACAGGTTGGTTTGTACTTTGTTTGATTTCATTATACAATCTTACGTGTGGTGTTCTGTTGAGCATCAAACCATCTAATAAATCATTCAAACCATTCATAAAACTCACCAAAGCTATAAACATGGCAATACTAAAAGTTACTCCAACAGCAGCAACTATAGTTTGTTTTAGTCTAGCTTGAAGCAAATGCAAAGCAATATTTAAAATGAGTTTAAAATTCATTATTCTGGTTTATAAATAATTTCGTCTGCTTTTAATCCTTCTAAAATTTCGACTTTTTGATAATCACTTAGTCCCGTTTTTACTTTTCTTTTTTCATCGGTATTTACAAGTACATATTCTCCGTTTATGAGATAATCTTTTGGGATTGTCATTGCATTTTTCTTAGTTTGAATAATAATATTGGCTTCAGCCGTTAGATTTGGATATAATTTTAAAGGTTGTTTTACAAAATGAGCTTCAATTTTGAAAGTTCGAGAACGTTCATCCATTATAGGATAAATCTTATCAACTGTGGCTTGAAAAACTTGTCCTTTATAACTGTCCATTGTTACTTGTATTTCTTGGTCAATTGAAACAAGAACCATATCATTTTCATCGACTTCAAGTTCTAACAAAAATGTGTCTTTTTGACCTATTATTGCCAATGGAGTTTGCGGAGAAATTAGCGTTCCTTCTTTTACTATTACATCAAATAATTGCCCAGAAAAAGCACTTTTTATGTTAAAATCACTTTGGTTTTTTTGATTTAACTCCAGGTTTATTTTGTTTTTGTTTTGATCATTTTTCAATTGTGCTCTGAGTTGTGACAATTGTTTCTTGGTAGTTTCATAATTTTGTTTTGAATTTTTATAAGCCAATTCTACTTTTTCAAATTCTACTTCAGAGATGATATTATATTCTTTGATGTTTTTGTTTCGATTATAAATAGACTTATCCAATGCCAATTTATCTTTTGCCGATTGCACTTTTATTTCTAATTCAGCAATTTTATCTTGTATATAACGATTGTCTTCTCTACTCAATTGGTAGGAAAGACGTGCGTTTTCTGTATTTAGTTCGGCTTTTTCGCTTTCTATTTCAAATAGCAATTGGTCTCTTGCAATGGATTGACCTGGAGCAACTCTAATTTTTTTTAAAACACCATTTACAGTCGAAAAAACAGTGTATTGATTTTCTGCTTTTATAACTCCAGATGCATATACACTTTGAGTAATATCACCAATTGTAGGTCGTATTTCAACCACATTTTTTTTACAAGATAAACTTAATAAAAAGGCACTTAAAGCAAGTAGGTAGTAATATCGCATTATTAAAAATGATTATTATTGTATTATTTTAAATTAACATTTTATTGTTTAGAAATCAGCGAGTTATAGATTTTTTCAACATCTGAAATTTTGCATAATTCAGTGCCTTTATTCATTGTTGCTGCAGTACCGCATGCTACACCATACATCAAAGCTTCTTTTAAATTGTTGTTTTTAGTCAAACTATAAACAAGTCCTGCTACCATACTGTCACCAGCACCAACAGTACTTTTTACATCTACTTTTGGGGGTTTTATGGTATGGGTTTCGTTTTTAGTGACGAGCATTGCGCCTTCGCTACCTAAAGAAATTACAATAATTTCGCAGTTGTTTTTATGAATCAATTCTTTTGCAGCTTCCTCTATATTTGCAATTTCTAAATTTTCTATTCCTAATAAATATCCTAACTCTTCAAGATTTGGTTTGAGTAAAAAAACACCTTCATCAACGGCTTCTTTTAAGGCTTCTCCAGAAGTGTCTACAACAAATTTGGCATTAATTTTTTTTGCAATTTTTGATAATTGTGCATAAACATTCATTGGTACACCTGGAGGCAAACTACCACTTGCTATAATATAATCAACATCTTTTAGATTCTCAATTGCATCTAGACAAGTTTTCCATTCGGTTTCTAACAATTCATTACTAGGCATTCCAAAACGAAATTGTTTGTTTGTAGATTCTTCAAGAATTACAAAATTTTCTCTTGTCTCATTTTTGGTATCAATAGCTATAAACGGAACTTTTTCGTTCTCTAATAAATGATTAAAATATTTTCCGGTATATCCACCAGAAGGAAAAACAGCAACAACATCACCATTAAATTTTGCAATAACTCGAGCCACATTTATGCCACCACCACCAGCTTCAAATTTTGGGTTGGTGCATTTCATTTTTTTTTCAGGTATTAATGATGCTATAGTACTACTTTTATCAATTGCAGGACTAAAAGTCAAAGTAACAATTTTTGCCATTTAGGATATTTTTAATTATATTTTTTTTGTTACAATCGATCTTTATACCAATTTAGTTGGTTTTCTATCTTTTGATATTTCAAAATAGCTTCTATAATTTTATGAATTCTAAAAAAAGAAGTTTCACTTTTTACTACATAATCGGATGCTTTATGACGCATGCAATCAACTGCAACTTCAATTTTGTCTTGTGCAGATAGCATAATGACATGAGTTTCTGGAGAAATTTCTTTAATTATATCTAAAGTTTTTAAACCATTTATGGCATTTACATCCCTACTGTCTAAATGAAAGTCGAGAATAACAAAATCCGGCTTTACATTTAATTTTTCTATACAATATTCACCTGTAGAGAAAGTTTGGGTTTCATATTGGTTATGATTTAAAAATTGCATTTCTAATAATTTTAGAAAAAAAGCATCATCATCAACCAGAAATATTTTTATATTAGAACTTGATTTCACTCTCTAAAGTTTTTTAATTTATTGTATCGTTTAATTCAAATTTATGCATTATATTCTATAAGAGTTTCTTCGTCCTTTTTTAATTTTAGCTGTTTAAAATGTGATGGAGATAAGCCTGTCACTTTTTTAAATTGTGATGAAAGGTGCGCTACGCTACTATAATTCATTTTAATTGCAATTTCTGTAATTTTAAGCTCACCATAAATCATTAACTCTTTTATTTTTTCTACTTTTTGATTTATAACAAAATGTTCAATAGTAGTACCTTGAGATTCAGAAAATAAATTAGCTAAATAAGTATAATTGAGGTTTAATTTTTCGGATAAATAATCAGAAAAATTAATTTTTATATCTTCATCTGAATTGTGAATCATTTGAATAATAATATTTTTTATTTTTTCTATAAGGATAGATTTTTTATCATTTACTAAGTCCAAACCACTTTCTACTAATGCATTTTTTAACAAACCTCTTTTTTCGACAGTTAAATCCCCCATTATTTCTACTTCGCCCAAATCAGCAAGGATATAAGACAAATCTAATTCTTTTAATATGTCTTTTACTAAAATTTTACAGCGGTTACTAACCATATATTTAATAAATATTTTCATTAAGAAGGAAGCTTTGTTTATTAAAATTTATTTGATTATTAAAATAAGATTATGTTTATTTTTTCTTAGTAGGTACAATTAGTAATGGTATGTTGGAATGGTTTAAAACTTGTGAAGTAGTGCTGCCTAACAAAATAGTTTCAAGCCATTTTTTGCTATGACTTCCTATTACTATTATATCTGCTTTTATTTTTGTCGCAGTGTTTAATATAGATTCAGAAAAATCACCTTCAACCACTATGGTTTCGATATTAATAGCACCCAAATGTTCTTTTGCTTTATCTAAAAATTCTTGAGCAGATTTTATTAAATTTTCGGAGTACTCAGGATGAAGAGTATCTAAATCTACAAAACCTGTATAACCCATAATGGGATCTAAAACAGTAGGTAAATATGCGGTTTGGTTTGAAATAACGTGCAATATGCAAATTTCAGCATTCATTGCTTTTGCTAATGCATAACCAACTTCGGCAATTCTTTGTGAAGTAGGATTAAAATCTAAAGCAATAAGAATTTTGTTCATTTTACTATTTTTCATTTTTTTTGAATTTATGGTTAAAATTTATTATTCAAACGAATTTCAAAGTCAGAAAATTTTCAATAAACATTGATTATTAATTTTTCAAAATGATAAAAAAGGATATCTGATTTACATTAATTATTTCTCAATAACTAATGAATTAGAATCTACACCCAAATCAATTAAATAGCCAGTTATACTTTTTACAAAATCGGCGCTTCCACAAACATAAAAGTGTTGATTAAAATCGACAATATTTTCTATCAAAAAATTACGATCTATTCTTTTGCCAACATATCCAATTATGTTTTCTCTCGTATATACTTTGGTATATTTTTCTTTTAATAATTTATTCAATTCATTATCTAAAATAACATCGCTACTTGTTTTATTTGTATATATAAGTCTATTGCCTTTCAGTTCTTTTTTTTTGTATAAATCTCTAAATATGGATATAAAAGGAGTTATTCCCGAACCTGCTGCAATAAATGTTCCTGGGCCTTTATATTGAATGGCGCCAATAACATCGTGTAATATGAGCTCTGCACCAACATTTATCTTGCCTAACATATTTGTTACACCATCGTGGTCCCTATAAATTTTTATCATAAATTCTAGGTACTTTTCTTCTCGAAGGCAAGTAAAAGTAAAGGGTCTTAATTGCTGTTTCCAAATTGGTAAGTTGATCGAAACCTCTGTGGCTTGACCGGGAATAAAATCATATCCATTAGGTTTTTCAACAACAAAACATTTTACATCATGAGTTATAAAAAACGATTCTAAAACTTTTACTACATATTCACTCATTAATAAATAAATTAAATATCTACATAAAATTACGAAAAATACTCGAATATCTTTTATAAATTAATAAAAATATTGATAATGTATGAAATATTTTATAACTGCAAGAAATAAAAAACCCCTTGAAACAATAGTCTCAAGGGTAATAATTTTTGCAGAGAAGATGGGATTCGAACCCACGTTATGTTGCCATAAACACGCTTTCCAAGCGTGCGCCTTCAGCCACTCGGCCACCTCTCTAATTGTTTTTTTGTGGGTACAAATAACTATAAAATTATTGAGTAAAGGAAATTTAAAAATACATATTTAAGATAATTCTCCGCGTATTGAAGTTTCAAATATAGTTTTGAAAACATTTGGGGCAACTTTCTCTCCCAATAGATACATAAGTTTGGTAATTGCTGCTTCTGTTGTACAATCTTTTCCAGAAATTATACCAATTTTCTTTAAGGTTGTACTGGTTTCATATTGTCCCATATTGACACTTCCGCCAGAACATTGCGTTACATTTATAATATGTAAACCTTTTTTGACAGCTTTTTTTAGTGCAGTAATAAACCATTCGTCTGTAGGAGCATTTCCTGAGCCATAGGTTTCTAACACAATCCCTTTTAGGTTTGGAATAGTAAGTATAGCATTCAGAACCGTTTCATTAATACCTGGAAACATTTTTACGATAACAACATTATCTTCCAAAACTTTGTGAACAATAAGTTTTTTTGAATTTTGCTTAGGTAAAAACAGCTCTTGATTTACATTTAAATGTACACCAGATTCTGCCAATGGTTTATAATTTGGAGATGCAAAAGCTTTAAAATGTTCTGCATTTATTTTTGTAGTACGATTGCCACGATATAATTTATATTCAAAATACAGGCAAACTTCATTTATTACTGGTTTTCCTTTTTGTTGTAATGAAGCTATTTGGATGGCTGTAATCAAATTTTCTTTGGCATCTGTGCGCAAATCTCCAATTGGCAATTGCGATCCAGTAAAAACAACAGGTTTCGCTAAATTTTCGAGCATAAAACTCAAAGCAGAAGCCGAATAGGACATCGTATCAGAGCCATGTAAGACTACAAAACCATCAAATTTAATGTAATTTTCTTCGATGATGGTTGCGATTTTTACCCATTTTGAAATATTCATGTTTGATGAATCTATCGGATTTTCAAACGAAATGGTTTCTACAACACAATCTAATTGTTTTAATTCTGGAATTTTTTGCAACAATTTACTAAAGTTGAAAGCTTTCAGTGCACCAGTTTCAAAATCTTTCATCATACCAATAGTACCACCAGTATAAATCAAAAGGATGTTGGGTTTATTGGAGTTCATTTTGATATTTCATTTTGTTTACCACAGGATTGGCATACATACTCAAAAACCCTTCAAGCGCAATTGGATTGGATTCATCAATTCTCATTTCTAAACGTCTTTCGAATAATGATTTTTCGTCTTCGGTATATAAACCTTTATACTTATCTGTTTTAAATAAAAGATCGTAAGCAATATAATTGGTTGGCCATAATTTGTAACTTGACAAAATAGAATCGTCTATGACTTGAGCCAATGCTTGAATTTGTTTGTTAGAATTGTCATTTTCGGAAGCAATTAAATCCAATTCTTTATTTAAAACATCGCCAACATGAATGTGAATATGCTTTTTCTGACCTAATATTCCGCTTAATAATGTAGTAAAATCTTCGTTTTTTTCTTTAATATAGACTTCATTATTGGCCTCAGCAAGTATTTGTGGCATTTTTAGAACATCTGTTGGGTCATATTCATAGGAAATAGAAACAGGTACAATTTTTATTTTTTTGAAATAATCCATTAAGTTTTTTTCGTTAGAACCCATAGCTAGCATTTTCAAAACACCAGGATGAGTGGCATCATTACCATCTTTGGTTCTTCCTTCACGTTGTGCAATCCAAACCGAACGATTTTCGCACAAAAGTAATTGTCCAATATATTCTGCCATTAATTTTGAACTTTGCAAAAGTTCTCTTGGCGATAAACCTCGTTGCACCAAAAAATTTCGATTTAATTTTGCCAAAGTATGCATAAATGCTTTTTTGACCAAGTTATCTCCAATAGCAGATGCAGTCATCACCAAACCGTGCTCGAACAAAGCTGCATTCAGTAAAGATGTGTCTAAAATAATATCTCTATGGTTGGAAATAAACAAATAAGAGGTGTTTTTTTCTAATTTTTCAAAACCAGAAGTACTCAATCCGTCTGAGCTTTTTTCTAAAACTTTCTGTACCGAATGGTAAATAAAATTGCATTGAAAATCTCGAATAGAGTGGGTTTTTAGCAATTGTTCTTTCCAAACAGCATCATCAACATCAGGGAAAGTAAAATTCATTAAGGCTTTCATCATCGGATGATTTACCGAAGAACGAATTCCTTCATTAATTTCGGTGTCGTAAAAAGGGCGAATAGCGTCAAATCTTTGCATTTTTCTTTTTCTTTTTAGAAGTAACAAATGAACAAAATATTATTGACATCTTGATTTACTTTTTCTTTAAATACCAAAAATAGCTTTAGAATTTTCGGTGGTTTTTGTTGCAATTTCAAGAGGAGAAACCGCATAAATTTCTGAAAGTTTGTTCGTTATATTTATGATGTAACTACTTTCGTTTCGTTTTCCTCTATAAGGAATTGGTGCCAAATAAGGCGAATCGGTTTCTAGTACAATATGTTTCAAATCAATTTGATTAAGGAATTGATCAATTTTTCCGTTTTTGAAAGTCACCACACCGCCAATTCCTAATTTCAATCCATAGGAAATAGCTTGTAGTGCTTGCTCATAGTTTCCAGTAAAACAATGAAAGATACCAAACAAATCAGCTGATTTTTCGCTTTCTAAAACCTCAAAAACTTCGTCAAAAGCATCACGACAGTGAATGTTGATGGCCAGTTTGTATTTTTTTGCCAATTGAATCTGACGTTTGAATGCTGTTTTTTGAATTTCTAATGTGGTTTTGTCCCAATATAAATCAATTCCAATTTCGCCAATGGCATAAAATTGATGATTTGCCAATTCGGTTTCTACATGTTCTAATTCTTTTAGATAGGTTTCTGGTTTTACATAACACGGATGCAAACCCATCATTAAAAAAACAGTATTTGGAAATTGTTTTTCCAGCGCATACATTTTTTGGGTATAGGAAGCATCTATTGATGGAATAAAAAATCGAGAAACACCAGCATCAATAGCTCTTTGAATCATTTCTGTTCTGTCTTCGGCAAATTCTTCGGAATATAAATGAGTGTGTGTGTCGGTAAGAATCATTTTTGTAAAATTACTTTGGCACAAAGTTACAAAGTTTGATAATGTTTTTTGATTTACATTTGATCTCATTTATTTTTTTAATGAAATCGCTACAAAATATAGAGATAGCTTATTTGACTGCTAAAAAATAGATTTTAAAAACATGAAAAAACTTCCCGAAATACTCAGAAAAGAGAAATACAAAAAAATCAATTTCAAAGTTACCAAGACCCAACATTTATTGATAAAAGCAATTATTAATGGTGTAAAAGGAAATTTTATTCTGGACACTGGCGCGAGTAATAGTTGTGTGGGTTTTGAAAGTATTGAATTGTTTCAACTAAAAGCTGGAAAATCAAAATCGAAAGCTGCTGGCGCTGGAGCAACAGGAATGTTTACCCAAGAAGCAAAAAACAATGTATTGCAATTAGGGAGTTGGAAATGCAAAGAATTTCATTTGGTTGTTTTTGATTTGTCTCACGTAAACGAGGCATTAACGCAACACAAGGCAAAACCTGTACAAGGAATTATTGGAGCAGATGTTTTGCTAGAAGGAAAAGCCATTATTGACTATTATAGCCATTGTTTGTATTTGCAATAAAAATCGAATTCTCGGTCAAAACCATCGTTTACTCATTCATACCCATCGAATTCTAATTGGCTCTACTTTAATTGCTTTTTTTGATTTAACTTTGTTTAGAAATTATGATAAATTATATATTTGATAATTAAATATTCGAATTATGAAAAATTATTACAAAAGAATCGTATTGTTTTTTGGATTGTTGCTAAGTATGTCAACCTTAGGGCAGATTGTGGCTAATGATGATTTTAGAAACTATTCAGGAAGTGGTGGTGATGTAGCTTTTACCAATGTTTTAATAAACGATACTTTAAATGGGAATCTAGTTACACCATCACAGGTAACAGTTACTTTTGTAAGCTCAACAAATTCGGGCTTATCACTTTCAGGAACAGATGTTTTAATTGCTGCAGGAACACCATTAGGGAATTATACATTAACATATCAAATTTGTGAAGTTGCCAATCCTAATAATTGTGATATAGGAATTGTAACGATTAATTATAATTGTATTCAACCTTCAACTCCTATTATTGGAAGTATAATACAACCAAATTGCACAATTTCTACAGGAAGTGTTGTATTAAGTGGTTTACCGTCTGGTGCTTGGTCAATACATCAGTCAGGGTCTATGTTCAGTACTTATAATGGTTCTGGTAGCACATATACAATTTCCGGTTTACCTTCGGGAAATTATGTTTTTAATGTTGTAAATTCTAATGGATGCCAATCTTCATTAAGCTCTACAGTTACTATTGTTTATTCAGTTACTTCGCCACCAACCTTTGTTTCTCAAACATGTACAACACCAACTGATAGTTTAACATTAAATAATTTACCATCATCAGGAACTTGGACATTAAGTTATAGAACCTATAATACTTTACCAATAACTATTTCAGGATCAGGATCAAGTTATACTTTATCAGGATTAGCACCAAATAGTTATTATTTTAAAGTTACAAATAGTTCAGGATGCACTTCCAATGAAGTATCGTATAGTGTTGGTTATTTATCTGGTGGAATTTCAGGAACTATGTCTGGTTTGTATGTAGATTATAATAATGATGGAATCACAAATATTGGAGATGTCATACAATATACTATTCCAATTACAAACAATTTGACTTGTCCAATGGAGACCGTTACTTATAGTATTCAAAGTGCACAAAACAGTTCTGTAACAATATTAAATTTAAATGCTGGAGCAACAGTAATTGGTATACTAAACTATCCTTTAACACAAAATGATATTAATAATGGAAATGTTTTTAATTGGATTGCTCTTGAAGGATTTTCAAATGGTTATAATAATTATGCAAAAGTCTTTAATCAAAGTCAAACGGTAACATTAAATATTTCAGATGGAATAAAATTAAATGCTTTTTTTGATACTAATAATAATGGAGTTCAAGATGCATCAGAAATAAATGCTGTTTCTGGAAATTTTATATATCAGTTAAACAATGATGGAGTTTACCATTCATTATATACTCAAGATGGTTCAAATATTATTTATGAAACAAATCCAACAAATAGCTACGATTTAAATTATAGTATCTATAATAATTGTACAAGTCAATATACTGTTTCGTCTATTGCTTTTTCGAATTTAAGTGTTCCAGCAGGTTCTGGTATCACAACATATAATTTTCCAATAGTAGAAAATCCGTGTAAAGATTTACAAATATTTTTGACAAGTTCTACACTTCGACCAGGATTTGAATACCATAATTATATTCATTATAGAAATGTTGGAAATCAAACAATACCATCAGGAACATTGACTTTTAATAAGGATAATGTATTGTCGATTTCATCAATTTCCCAGACAGGAACAACCGCAACCGCATCAGGTTTTACCTATAATTTTACCAATATGTTACCCAACGAATGGAGAACAATAGATGTAACTATGCAAGTACCCACAATTCCAACTGTTGCAATAGGACAAATTATAAATAATACTACATCGATAACAATTCCAACAGGAGATATTGATAGTACAAACAATTCAAGTACTTTGACACAAGCGATTGTAGGTGCTTACGATCCAAACGATAAAACTGAATCACATGGAGGGAAAATTGTACATTCTACTTTTACTGCAAACGACTATTTAACCTATACTATTCGTTTTGAAAATACAGGCACAGCCGACGCTATAAATGTAAGAGTCAATGATTTATTAGATGCAAAACTTGATGAGAATTCTATACGAATGGTTCGTGCCAGTCATCCTTATGTTTTAGATCGTGTTGGAAATAATTTAAATTGGAATTTAAACGGTATAAATTTACCACCTTCAATTCCAAATGATGAGAATACAGGAAAAGGCTATATCGTTTTTCAAGTAAAACCAAAACCAGGTTATGCTATTGGAGATATCATCCCAAATTCAGCAAGTATTTATTTCGATTTTAATCCTGCTATTGTTACAGAACCTTGTCTTACAGAATTTGTAAATGCTTTAAGCACGGATACTTTTGCTTTAAATGATTTGCTATTGTACCCAAATCCTGTGAAAAATAAAGTTTCAATTTCTAATAGTTCTATTATTGATACAGTTGCAATAACATCGGTTTTAGGACAAGAAATATTGCGTAAAAAGGTAAATGATTTGCAAACAGAGATTGATTTGGCATCATTTGCAAACGGAATTTATTTTGTAAAAGTCAATGCAAACAAACAAGAAAAAATAATTAAAATTGTTAAAGAATAAGTTATATATTTGATACTTAAATATTTGCCATATGAAAAATTATTACAAAAGAATCGTTTTGTTTTTTGGATTACTATTGAGTTTGTCAACTTTCGGACAGATTATTGCAAATGATGATTTTATTAACTACCAAAATACATCAGGAGGAATTACGCCACCAGGAGTTGGAAATGTAACTATAAATGATTCATTGAATGGTAGTTTTTTTACAGTAAACCAAGCAACAATAACATTGGTTTCTACAACAAATCCTAATATTATTTTTAATTCCGAAGGCGGAATAAACATTCCAAATAGTACACAAGTTGGTACATATACACTTGTTTATCAAATTTGTGAAATAGCAAATCCAACTAATTGTGATACTGCTACAGTTACAATTTTAGTTAGTAATTCTTTAGTTGCAAATGATGATGTTGGTTTTTATACTGGTCTTGGCGATGTAACTTTTACCAATGTTTTAGCAAATGATACTTTAAATGGGGTTCCTGTTATAGCATCACAAGTAATAGTAACTATGGTAAGTACAACACATCCTGGAATTATATTGTCTGGTGTAAATGTGATAGTTGCTGCTGGTACACCAGTAGGAAGTTACGTATTAACCTATCAAATTTGTGAAATTGCCAATCCAAATAATTGTGATACTGCAGTTGTTACTTTTGTAATACCTAATTCATTTTTAAATGCTGAAGATGATTTTTTTAATGTAGAAAGTACTGCTAATGGAAATACTATTTATCCAAACATTTTGGCAAATGACACACTAAATGGTATCCCAGTTTTAACCTCACAAGTGAATGTAACTTTTTTTGTTAGCTCACCAAGTATTGGTATAACACTTTCCGGAACAAATGTTATTGTGGCTGCTGGTGTTCCAACAGGAATATATGCATTGACCTATCAAATATGCGAAGTAAATAACCCTAATAATTGTGCTACAGCATCTGTTATTATAATTGTAAATGGAGGTTTGCCAAACTATGGTACTATAAATTTAATAAACTATACAGCAAGTCCAAGACCAGGATTTGTCTATAAAAATTATATTTTGTTCAGAAATAATACGACTGAAACTATTCCATCTGGAACAATTACATTCACAAAAGATAATGAGTTATCAATAGTTGCTGTTTCAGAAACAACAGCAGTAAATACCACAACAGGATTTACTTATAGTTTTACGAATTTATTGCCAGAAGAGGAAATTTTTATTACTGTTTCATTGCAAGTGCCCACTATTCCAACTGTAAATTTGGGAGATTTATTGACCAATGTTGCATCTATTTCCTATTTTAACGGAACAGAAACTATCAATCAAGAAAGTACGCTTGTAGAAACCATTATAGGTTCATTTGATCCAAACGACAAAACAGAATCTCACGGAGGAAAAATTGTACATTCTACTTTTACTGCAAACGACTATTTAACCTATACTATTCGTTTTGAAAATACAGGCTCAGCCGATGCTATAAATGTAAGAGTCAATGATTTATTAGATGCAAAGCTAGATGAAACTTCTATACAAATGATTCGTGCCAGTTATCCTTATGTTTTAGATCGTGTTGGAAATAATTTAAATTGGAATTTAAACGGTATAAATTTACCACCTTCAAATCCAAATGATGAGATTACAGGTCACGGATATATTGTTTTTCAAATTAAACCAAAACCAGGCTATGCAATTGGTGATATTATCCCAAATTCAGCAAGTATTTATTTCGATTTTAATCCAGCTATTATTACAGAACCTTGCCTAACAGAATTTGTAAATGCTTTAAGCACAGATGCTTTTGCTTTAAATGATTTGCAATTGTACCCAAATCCTGTGAAAAATAAAGTTTCAATTTCTAATAGTTCTATTATTGATACAGTTGCAATAACATCGGTTTTAGGACAAGAAATATTACGTAAAAGTGTAAATGATTTGCAAACAGAGATTGATTTGGCATCATTTGCAAAAGGTATTTATTTTGTAAAAGTTAGTGCAAATAAACAAGAAAAAATAATTAAAATTGTAAAAGAATAAAGCTCTTTATTCGCCAAAATCAATATCAACTTGGTTTGAATAAAACAAACCATTTATAAAATTTTTATTTCCTGTAATGGTTTGAAATTCATTGCTTGACAATCTATCTTTCAATTCGTCTTTTAGTAAATGAAGAAAAAATTCTATTTTATAATGGTTGTTTTCGGATAAATAATATTCCATAGGATCATTATAAATATATCTTTTTTTATACCAAATTGTAGCAATTACATAATTTCTAGTTTCGTTTGGGAGTAAAAATGTGTACGATTTAAGCAGAAAATGATTTCTTAAAATCCAATTTTCATCAGTGTTTTTGCCACCCTTTTTTTTGTAATTGGAAACAATAGAATCTTTAGCAGCATTATATTTAATCCTATATTCTTCCATACGTTTTTTGTCATTGCCGTTTTCGTCAATATAATCTTCAAAAATGCCATCAACATCTATAAATTCATTATTTTGGTATATTCTATAAATTGGTTGCAATGCCATAGAACTAACAGCATTTGGAATAATAGTATTAGGATTTAGAAAAAAATAAATCGTATCTTTTGTAGTATTTGAAATATGATATTGAATAGTAAATTTTCTTTCTTTCGGATTTGAATTGTCACTTCTTATAGCATCAATTTTTATTTCTAATAGTTTTTTTTGTCCAAAACTAGATAGGGTGAATAGTACAAAAAGTTGAAATAAATTTTTCATTTCTCAAAACAATTAAAGCACCATCAAATTACAACCTCGAATATCAGAATTATCAAAACGCCCCAAAACTTCAAAAGAATTATTAAAGAATTTTTTCCCTAAATCCTGAGTTGCGATAAACGAACACGAATTGATATTAGCTAAGTCAATGACATTTATTCCCCCTGTT
Organism: Flavobacterium sp.; assembly: GCA_043748275.1. Taxonomy (GTDB): domain Bacteria; phylum Bacteroidota; class Bacteroidia; order Flavobacteriales; family Flavobacteriaceae; genus Flavobacterium. The sequence goes on from JAYTNO010000127.1 coordinate 24,908, forward strand.
TTTTCGTTTTCGAGATAAGTCAATGCGTCTTCTGGATCACGAATCAGGATTTGCATCCACGAAGGACATTCAAATGTGCCATTTCCTAAAGAATACGCTTGCGAAAGTAATTCGGTCATTCCGTATTCTGAATGAATGGTAGCAACACCAAAACCAGCACATAATATTTGGTGCAATTCTTCTCGTATCATTTCTTTGCGTCTGCCTTTCATACCGCCAGTTTCCATTATGATGGTATTGTTTAACTTGAATTGATGTTTTTCAATCAAATCTAGCAAAGCATAAGTCACACCAATTAAAATAACGTTTTTGCCTTCAGAATCTAATTGAATTATTTTTTCAATTAATTCATTAAAATTATTGAGGTAAAACCCGCTTTCGGGTTGATTTGATTTTTCAATCAAATCGTTCACCATATAAATAAGTGATGAGCCTTCTCTGTCAAGATAGGATGGAAGTAAGGCCAAAATCACATAATCTTCAATGTTGCCATAAAATTGTGAAAACCCTTGTCTATAACTCTCTTCATACAAAGAGACATCAGTAACGAGATGTTTGCTAGTTATCATACCAGTTGTACCACTACTGGTAAAAGTTACTTGTATAGCATTTGTATTTGAAATCACTTGATGATTCTTAAAAAACTGTATGGGCAAAAACGGAATCTGAGAAATCATTTTTACTTTTTTAATATCTGTTTTTAAGAAATCGCAAAATTCACGATAGACAGTATTGTTTTCGTATTGAAAACGAAAAACCTTAAGCACTATTTTTTCAAATTGCTTTTTGTTAGAAATAGTAAAGATGTCTGGAGTTGTAATCAAAAAGTTTTTATACAAAAGTAATTAAATAAAAAAAACCCCAATTTATAAAATTGAGGTTTTTAAATATTTTAAGAAAAGTAATTATTGAATAACGATTTTTCTAGTAGCAGTTTTACCTTCTTCGGTAATTTTTACCATATAAACACCGCTTTTTAAGCTAGATACATTTACAGATGAAGTTGCCACAGTATTGATAACTTGTTTTCCTACTACATCATAAACAGCTACTGATTTTGTAGTGTTGTTATCTGTAGAGATAAACAAAGTACCATTTGTTACTGGGTTTGGATACACTTTTAAACCAGCAATTGAGTTTTGTTTTACGCCCAAAGAACCAGGAGTTACACTTGCCCAAGTTTCACCAACTCTAAGTTCATCAATTTCTACGTTACCAGTTCCAGTTGTAGCATTACCACCTTGTCTGATAGCAATACTTGCAATACCTGCTGCCGGAGCAACACTTGTTCCAGTTGCATTTGTAGAACTAGCTGCTGGTTCTGCACCACCTGCAGTTGGGTTTAAAAATAAACTTGCAGTATTTGAAGCTAAATCATATTTTACAACAACAAAATAAGTTACTCCAACTGCAAAATCTGTAGCTAAAAATGCTGGAGTTGCAGGGCCACCACTATTGTTTAATACTCCTATATTTACTGTATTTGGAGTTACACCTTGACGAATATAAACTCTTGCAGGTAAAGAAGTTAAAGAAGCTCCAGCTGTTCCGCCTAAAGCTAAGAAATAATCACCAGATACTGAAGTATTTGGTTGCATACCTACATTGTCAACTGGTTTTATTAAAGCAGAATAGTATGCTGTTGCCAGTATAGCAGCAGTTGTTGGGTAATTTACATCTTCAGAATTTCCAGCAATAACAGATGTTCTGTTACCGGTTGAAGCAGCTAATCCTGGATATGATAAGCTATTACCATTATCAGAAGCTGTTTCTAATATCATTAATTGACCTGGAGTTGTTCCACTGTGTTGCGTCCAACCATTAGCGTCTAATGTACCTGTTGCTGTAAAAGGTACGTGTTGAGCAAAAGAAGATGCTATTGCCAACAAAGTAAAAGATAAAGTGTAAAGTTTTTTCATTTTATAAAGTTTAAATTTTAGAATACAAAGATAGTAAGTATTTTTCTTTGTAAAAAAGAATTATTGTAAAATAAACATTAAATATAAAAAGGAGTGAAAACAAGTAACTACTTTACTATCAGTTTTCTAGTAGCTGTAGCGTCTCCTTCTCGTATTTTGATAATGTAAACTCCTGGAGAAAGAGTTGCAATATTAAGTTCTTTTGCGGCAATTGTAGCTTGTAGTACTTTTTTGCCAAGAACATCAAAAATAGCGACATCTTTATCTAAAGAAGTTTTTGAGGTAATATATATTTTGCCATTGCTCACAGGGTTTGGGTAGAAACTCAAACCTTCTGCATTAGGTTGCTGTTTGCTTTCTTGAGCAGAAGCTGTCAAGGAAAACAAACAAAACATTAAAGCGACAATATAAAAGTATTTTTTTCTCATTACTATATATGATTATACAAATATATAAAAAGTATTTCAAAAACTGAGCCAAATTCAAAAAAAATCAATAATGATACAAGTTTATGTCGCTTAATATATTTTAAAAAATAATTTGCTTAATTTTTTAATGGATATAAATGTTAAATTTTATCAATGTTACTAAATTGTTAAGTAAACGTATTTTAATTGTAAAATAATATGTACATTTGATTTCTATTTATAAATTAAATCCCCAATAGTTATGAAAAGAATAGTTGTATTACTTGTTATGATGATGTTTGGAACTGTTATTGGCCAGAACATTGAACCTAAATTAGAAGTTGTTGGTCAATTGGTAAAAGCTACGTACTATTATGAAAATGGTGCTATAGCACAAGAAGGTTTTTTTAAAAACGGAAAATTAGAAGGAAATTGGACTTCATATGAAGTAAATGGAAATGTAAAAGATGTTGCTCATTATGCAGACGGTAAAAAAACTGGAAAATGGTCTTTCAATAATCAAGGTTTAAATACTACTACTGTTGATTATCTAGATAATCAAATTGTTGCGGTTAATAATATAAAATCAAATATTATTGTAGATAAAAATTAAATATTACAACACTTTAAAAATAAAAAAGTGTCCTGTTTTGCAGGACACTTTTTTTATATAAAAAACTGAAGTCTTATTTAATTAAATCTTCACCACTTACATTAGACCAAGCTCCAGTAGTTAAAGAAGCACCAGTAGCAGTTGCACTTGTAGTAAAGTTTCCTATTGGGAAAGCTACAGTGAAATCATTTGGAGCAGCTACAATTCTTTCAATAGGAGTTACAATATTAGTATTAGTAACTTTTACATTTGTAACTTTTATTTTTGATGTATTTACTTGATGATCGTTTGTAACTTTATCTTCAATTCTAACAACTGTTGCAGTATAAGTTACTGCTGGATTTGCTGAAGTAGTAAAACCAGTATAACCATCTATAATTATGTTGTTGTAAAATCCATTTCCTTCTCTTTTGAATTGAAAAGCATCTACTTGGTTGTCTCCAGTTTCTGGCACATTACCTGCTGCTCTTTTCAAAGTGATGTTTTCAATTTTTGGATAAGCTGCATTATCATTTAAAGAAGCTTCAATTTCCATTCCATAATTACCTTTTCCTGTTTGATAAGCATACCAATTGCTATTGCTTTGACCTGCCCAACCATCTTGCCAATCGAATGAATCATCATAGTTTCCGAAAGAAATAGCATTTGTCATACTTACTGTTCCTCCAAAAAATTCAAAACCATCATCAGCACCTTTGTAAGACACCAAGTGATCAAGAGTTGTTCCTGAACCTACAGAATAGAAAGTAAAACCATTATTTTCTTTTACACCATCATTTAATTTTGCACCAGCATATTCTACTCGTACATATTTTAAAGAACCTCCATTATGAGTTGGGTTTGTGCCACCATATGAAATATTATTTCCATCTTCTGATGTAGAACTTGTACCACCACCAGCAACATGAGCAGGTGCATCACCATACATAATTATTCCACCCCAAGAACCAGGAGTTTTAGATGCTTCTGTAAAAACTACAGGTTTGTCAGCAGTACCGTTGATGATTAGTTTTCCGCCATTTAATACAACAAAAGCATTGTTAACAGAAACAGTTTTATCACAAGTTATTGTAGAACCAGCATCAAAAGTAACCGTTACTCCTGAATTAATTTTTACGATTCCAACTAAATCATAATTTCCGTATGCATAAGTGGTGTTTGTTGTAATTGTTCCTGTTATTTCACCCTCTACTGGTGCAACTGGAGTTGGATTGTTGTCATCAGATGAACAAGCTGTTAACAGGCTAATAAATAATAGACTTAAAATTGATTTTTTCATTGTATTTGTTTTTTTATTTTTATGGTACAAATTTATTATTTGTGTGAAACAGAGTGGTTACGGTAGTGTTACAAAAAAGTTATTAAAATCTAATTTTAGTATCAATATAATGTTAAGAATGTTTTCTAAAAGAGTATTGATTTTAAATTTAATTATTAAAAAGTATATCCTAAACTTAATGAAAAACCAACCCCTTTTTTATAACTACTTGCAGTTGGTGAACTAATAAGACTTGAGCCATTGTTTCCGAATTCTAAACTTCGTATTGGATTTAATAAATTATCGGCAGAAAATTTTAAATCAAAATGATCAGAAACCTTACTACTCCAAACAAAATCCAATTGTTGAAAAGGCAATTCATAAGTATGATCTAAAGAATAAGTTCCAATTGCATAAATTCTTTTTGAGAAAACACTATAGACTAATGAAGCGGTATTGCTCCAAGTTTTACTAAATTTAAACTGATATTTTAAATCTGAATTTATTAAAAATTTAGACGCACCTTGCAATTCTCTTGTGGTTTTGTAGGTTTCGATGGTTTCTCTAATTGTGATAGTAGTATCTTCATCTTGAGTTTCATAAAAAGGGTTTACATTGACATTTGTTTTCATTAATGATGTATTGAAACCAATTGAAAAATCAGATAAATTTGAATTTATTCGTTCTAAATCAACTATAAATTCTGCTTCCAGACCAAAAAGTGTAGCGTTTTTAGAATTCAAAAATGAAGTAATTGTAGAGGTTGTAGCATTGGCAATAAAAGCTCTTTCAATAGGATTTTGTAAATATTTACCAAAAACTCCTACTGCAAACATTTCTTTTGAAGTTGGGAAAAATTCATATTTTAAATCAATATTATAATTTTCACTGTTTTTTAAAATTGGATTTCCTTGTATAGTTGTTCCATCAGCATTAAGATATGTTAATGGGAAAGATTCCATAATTACAGGTCTTGTATAGGTTTTACTCGCAGCAAGACGAATGTTTGCTTTCTCTGTTGCTTCAAATTTTACATTCAATGAAGGCAATATATAGAAATTGTCATATTTTCTTTTTTGAAAAGGTGCTGTTTGTGAACCTTGTTTTCTAAAAAGGGTTTCACGATTATTACTTTCTACTCTAACGCCACCATTTATTTCCCATTTATTGGCAAAATGCAATACTAAATTTGAATAGGCTGAATTATTAAATTCGTTTAGTTTTACTTTATAAGTTGACCCTGAATTTTCTATAAAATAAAAATAATCGTTTTTTAAATCGTTTTCAATTCGTGTGTCAATAGTGTTAATTGCTGAAGTAAATCCACCATTTGGACTGGCAGACGCTATAAATCGATAGGAAGATTCCATTGCAGAAACTCTACCATTGTAACCTAAAGACCAATAGTTTTGTTTGTCTTCATTCGCTCCAAATTTCAATCTATATTCTGCTAAACCTGACACAAAATAATTTCCGTCTATAGATAAATATTGGCGAAGAAAATTATTACTACCATACGATACAGTTATTTCATCATTTGATTTTGTTCCTTCAAAAGACTTTCTGTCTGGCTCACTAAATTTTGTTTTAGCATATGAAACACCTGTTTTAAAACTTTGTTTTTTGTTTATAGAATATTCTGCAAGAAGTTGCGAGTTTAAATAATCGGTTTTGTCTAATTGATTGGTTCTAATAAGTTGATTTCCTAATCCCTGACTGCTATTTCCAAATTGATCTTGAATTAAATTATCTGTAGTTTTGATATAAATAATATTGGCAGTAAGTTTCCATTTTTGAGTACCATAATTAAAACCCAATAATGAAGTTGTCGAGGTCTTATAATTGTATTTAGATTTTATATAATCATTGGTATAAGTATAATCTAATCCTAAAGTACGATCTACACCTTCTCTAAAAGAATAAGTATTGTCAAAATTCAAAGAAAGTAAATAGGAGAAAGTATTGTTGTTCTTTAAATTAAATTTTTCTGAATGTAAAATACCAATGCTTGAATTTAAAGGGCTTTTTGTTTTAGTAACATTAAAACCACTTTTAAAAGATTGTAATGATTGTTCTGAAGTTAGCGTTTTACTAGCAGGAACATTTCCAAAAACACTTGGCAATTCTCTATCTTTTCCGTTAAGACCAAAAAAGCCCTCAATGTTGTTTGCGTCTTCAGCAATTAGAAAATTGTGTAAATTATTGTTAATAGTATATCCAGTACCGATACTTAATTTTGTAGTGCTTTTTGATGGTCTTGTTGTTTGTATATTAAAAGTTCCTCCAGCAAAATCGCCATAAATATTTGGGTTAAAGGTTTTAAAAACTTCTATAACACTAACAATATCTGTTGGAAATAAATCTAACGGTATGATTTTATTAAAAGGATTGTTTGTTGGTGCGGCCAAGTCATTTATCAATAAATTGTTATAGCGATCCTCAAGACCACGAACAAATAAGCCTCTAGAGTCTACTTTAGTAATTCCAGTGATTTTGGTTAAACCTTCTTCTACATCACTTACCCCTTTTCTAGCCATTTCTTGAGCGCCAATACTTTGTTTGATTTCGATGGCTTTTTTTTGGTCTAGCATCAGAGCAGTTTCTTTTTCTCTACCACCAGTCGATTTTACTACAACATCTTCTAATTTATAACCTCCAGAACCTAATGCTTTATTAATTGTGATATTTTCTCCTTTTTCAATATAAAAGTCTACTTCAACATTTTCATATCCAATAAAACTAAAAATAATGGTATATTTTCCTGGAGATATTGCTATTGAATATTTTCCGTTTTCATCGGTTGTTGTTCCTGTTGTTGTTCCTTTTATAATAGCATTTGCAAAAGGTAAAATAGCATTGTTCGCTTCTTTGTCTGTTAATATTCCAGAAACTGTACCTTTGTTTTGAGCAAATGTTATAGAGGTAATTAGCAAGAAAATAAATAAATTAAATTTCATTTTTAAGGTTGTTTTAATTTTATGCAAAGAAACAAGGCGATTGTAAAGTTGCTATTACTTACTAGTTACGATTGTGTTTTGTAAATATTATTGAATTGTTAAGAGATTAAATTACCGTTAATAAGAGAAAAGGATATTATTTATCTTTACTTTTACAATCGCAAATAATCAAACTTGCAGTTATGAAAAAAAAAGAAATTAAGATTTTGTTAGTTGATGATGAACAAGATATTCTAGAAATTGTTGGTTATAATTTAAGCCAAGAAGGATATCAGATTTTCACTGCCCAAAACGGCAAAGAAGCAATTTCAAAAGCCAAAAAAGAGTTGCCTCAACTTATAATTATGGATGTAATGATGCCAGAAATGGATGGTATGGAAGCCTGTGAAAATATCAGAAAAATACCTGAATTAAACAATGTTATTATTACTTTTCTAACCGCAAGAAGCGAAGATTATTCGCAAGTAGCAGGATTTGATGTTGGTGCTGATGATTATATTACAAAACCAATTAAGCCAAAATTATTGGTTAGTAAAGTCAAAGCATTATTGCGAAGATTGAAAGATGATGAGGTAAAAAATTCTGAAACTCTAAATGTAGGAGGAATAGAAATTAACCGTGAAGAATACAAAATCATCAAAGACGAAAAGGAAATAATATTACCTAGAAAAGAATTCGAATTGTTTTATTTATTGGCATCAAAACCAGGAAAAGTTTTCAAACGCGAAGAAATTCTAGACAAAGTTTGGGGAAATGAAGTTGTTGTTGGTGGTAGAACTATAGATGTTCATATTCGTAAATTGAGAGAAAAAATAGGGGATGATTTTTTCAAAACTATTAAAGGTGTTGGTTATAAGTTTGAAGTATAAATGTTAGTTAATTTAAAAAAAACATACAAATTTGCTGTAATATCAGCATTCTACATAACCCTTTTTTCTACAGGATTAGTAACGTTTCTTTCATTTGTTTTTTTTGAATTTTCATTTTGGTTTTGCACCATATTTGCAACATTAGTTGGTTTATTTACGTTTTTTGTATTGCAATATCGTGTAGAGTATTTTATATACCGAAGAGTAAAAAAAATCTATGATGATGTTTCACTCTTAGAATCTTCAACATTCCGAAACCAACCCATAACTACAGATATGGCAACTTTAACAAAAGAAGTTCAAAAGTTTGCCACAGACAAAAAACTCGAAATAGAAATGCTTAAAGAGCGGGAAGAATACCGTAGAGAATTTCTAGGAAATGTTTCACACGAATTAAAAACGCCTTTATTTACTGTTCAAGGCTATATATCAACATTGCTTGATGGTGCAATGAAAGATAAGTTGGTTAGAAAAAAATATCTAGAACGTGCCGAAAAAGGAGTAGAACGTTTGATTTATATCGTACAGGATTTAGATATGATTACTAAATTAGAAATAGGAGATGTAAATCTTGATATATCTGTTTTTGATATCGTAAAAGAAATTCAAAATATTTTTGATTTACTCGAAATGAAAGCCTCCAAAAAAGACATTATATTATTGTTTGATAAAAAATATACTAAGCCTATTTATGTCAGAGCCGATCAAGAAAAAACACAACAAGTAATAACCAATCTAGTAGACAATTCAATAAAATACGGAAAACTTGGTGGTTCTACCGAAATAGGGATTGAAGATGTTATAAATAATAAAGTCATCATTAATATTTCTGATAATGGAGAAGGTATAGAAAAACAAAATATACCAAGACTTTTTGAACGATTTTATCGTGTAGACAAAAGCGGAGCACGTTCTGAAGGTGGGTCAGGACTAGGATTGTCTATAGTAAAACACATCATCGAAGCACACAACGAAAGAATTTATATTGAAAGCACTTTCGGGAAAGGAACTCAATTTTCTTTTACACTACAAAAGGCTACTTCAAAGCCCTAAAATAGGGCTTAACATTAGATTTATATTTAATTAATGTTTAAGTAATGTTTTCTTAACATTACACCAATACCTTTGCGTTAAATTAAATATAAATTAACAATGAGAAATTCTATTTTATCATTTTTATTAGTGCTTTGTTTTTCAACTATAAATGCACAAGAAGTTGTGAATGACACAGTTGTAAAAACAATAACATTAGATTCATTGAAGCAAAGTTTAGACGAACATTCAATGAAATTTAATGATATTGATGAGCGATTAGCTACAATTGAAAGTGATTTATTAAAGTTAAACAGAATTAAAGTTTCAGGTTATATTCAAGCACAATATGACATGTATGATTTTCAGGATGATAAAGGTCCAGTTTCAGGATCTTCTTCTTCTGCTCCAGTAACAAATTCTTTTTATATAAGAAGAGCAAGAGTAAAATTTACTTATGAAACTTTAGACGGAATAAAATTTGTTTTACAACCTGATTTTGCAGTAGATAAAGTTTCTCTTAAAGATGTTTATGTAGTGCTTAATGATCGTTGGTTTATGCAAACCTATTCATTAACTGTTGGACAATTTAACAGATTAAATTATGATGTTGAGTTTACATCCAATACTAGAGAATTTTTAGAAAGAGCAAGAATGACAAATGTCTTGTATCCAAATGAACGTGACCTTGGAGCAAAACTTGAAGCAAATTTTGTTTTAAAATACAATATTCCGCTTAAGCTTCAATTGGCTGCTTTTAATGGTAATTTTGGCGAAGGTGCAATTGCAAATCAAGTTAGAGATATAGATAGTAACAAAGATATTATGGCAAGAGCCATTTATTCTTTTCAATTTCCAAAAAAAGGTTTAGGAATTGATGTTGGTGCTCACGGCTATTTTGGTTCAACAAAAGTTTTACCACAACCAGTTACTAATCCTGTTACGCCTCCTTCTGTTTTTTCTGACGAAAACAACAATCCTTTCACACCAAAAGTGGGAGAAACTTTAAAGAAAGATTGGTTTGGTGCCGAAACCCAGATTTATTATGATTTCCTAGGAGGAACCTCTTTAAAAGCAGAATATATTACTGGCACGATTTCTGGAAGTACCAACCCAGCAGAAACTTATTCAGCTTATGGAGCAAATAAAGTTAGAAAATTTCAAGGTTATTATTTTTCATTCACAAAAAATATTGGAAAAAAATTGCAAGCAGCCATTCGTTATGATGTTTTTGATCCCAATAAAAAACTGGCAGGAATAGATGTTACTAGAGCAGATGATTTACAGTACCACACTTGGACCTTTGCTTGGCAGTATTTCTATGACGAAAACATTAAAGTAGTATTAGGATACACAATGCCTTTAAACGAAAAAAGTGACCGAGTTGCAGGTGATTATTTAAGTACAAACAAAGACAGAAAAGACAGTACTTTTTCAATACGATTACAAGCAAGATTTTAATTAAAATTTAAATTATAAAAAACATGAACACCTCAAAAATCAAAGTAGCAGTACTATTAATTGTTGTCATGACAATAGGTTTTTCGTTTACAACTGTTGATAAAATAACCGTAAAAGGTTCCGATACAATGGTTATTTTAGCTCAAAAATGGGCTGAAGTTTATATGTCAAAAAACCCAAGCGTAGCTATTCAAGTTACAGGTGGTGGATCTGGAGTTGGAATTTCGGCATTAATAAATGGTGCTACAGATATTGCAAATTCTAGTCGTCCTATAAAACAATCTGAAATTGAAAAAATAAAAGGAAGATACGGCACTCTTGGAGTTGAGATACCTTGTGCCAAAGATGGAATTTCTATATACTTGAATAAAGCAAATAGTGTTACTGAATTAACCCTAAAACAAATTGCCGATATTTATTCAGGAAAAATCACAAACTGGAAACAAGTTGGTGGTACTGATGCCAATATCAAATTATACGGTCGTGAAAGCAGTTCTGGTACTTTTGTTTATTTTAAAGATTTTGTTGTAAAAAAAGATTATGCAATAACATGTCAAAGTTTGCCAGGAACAGCCGCTATTGTAAATGCAGTAAAAAAAGATAAATATGGAGTTGGTTATGGAGGCGCAGCTTATGATACTGGAGTTAAAGATTGTAAGGTAAAAAAAGATGATAAAAGTCCAGCCTATTTGCCAACTGCAGAAACTATCAAAAATAAAACATACCCAATAACACGTTACTTATATATGTACTTAGGTTCAAAACCTACAGGTGCTACAAAAAAATATATTGATTGGATATTAAGTGTCGAAGGACAAAAAGTATGTACTGATGTAGGATATTTTCCTTTGAAATAATATTTGAATCAAAACCTCTTTATGTCGAAGAGGTTTTGTTTTTACTATAAAAATTTAAGAATGCAAAATTCTACAAAATGAGTTCAAATATTCAAGAAGAAAATACCTTCACAAAAGAAAAACTTAAAAAACAATTTAGACTTTCAGAATTTTTAGCCGAAAAAATAATTTCTTCGGTTGCTTATTTATCGATAGCAATAATAGTATTAATTTTCTTTTTTGTTTTTAAAGAAGCACTTCCAATTTTTAAGATTGGTAAAGAAGATACTACAAAAACAGAAATAACATTGGGTAATAGTAATGATTTAAAGCCTGAAACCTACGGTTCCGAAACAACAGAGGAATTAAAACCAGAAGTGTATGGATCTGAAACCACAGTAGAATTAAAACCTGAAGTTTATAGTGACGTTACAACCGAAGAGTTAAAGCCGGAAACGTATGGTGATGTTGTTGCCGAAGCTCCAGAAGAAACCGAAACTTCAGTTGCAAAAGAAACAAATCAAGAAGGAGAAAATAATACTTGGAATACTTTTTTAACTACAGAATGGGTTCCGGTTTCAGATAATCCTCGATTTGGATTAATAGCACTTCTTATTGGAACCTTGAAAGTTACAATTATTGCAATGCTTTTTGCAGGACCAATTGCAGTGTTGGCTGCACTTTATACTTCTACTTTTGCCTCAAAAAGAGCCAAAGAAATCATAAAACCTATCATTGAGTTATTAGCAGCATTTCCCTCAGTTGTAATTGGTTTTTTTGCATTAATGGTGTTAGCTACTTTTTTTCAAGATGTTTTTGGATATGAAACTCGTCTCAATGCATTTGTTGGTGGAGTAGCAATGGCACTTGCGGCTATACCTATTATTTATACCATATCAGAAGATGCATTATCTGCAGTTCCCAAAACCTATACCGAAGCAAGTTTGGCATTAGGAGCAAGCAAATGGCAAACTGCATTTTTTGTTGTATTACCAGCGGCAATTCCAGGAATATTTGCTGCAATTTTGCTCGGTATTGGTCGAGTTTTTGGAGAAACAATGATTGCGTTAATGGCTACCGGAAATGCAGCTTTACATTCTGCAAATCCGTTTGAAAGTGTTCGAACTTTTGCGGCAACAATTGGTTCTGAAATGGCAGAAACCGTTTTTGGCGATACTCATTATAGTGTTTTGTTTTTTATTGGTTCTTTACTTTTCATTTTTTCTTTTGGATTAAATGCTTTAGCAGAATTTTATGTAAAAGGAAAATTAATCAAAAAAATTCAAGGAAAATAAGATGGAAAATAATTTACTTGTAGAAAACAATAATTTTTTTGTTACCAATAATAAATCGTCAGATTTAAAAGGTAAATTAATAGTTGGTTCAACATTAGCAGCTGTCATTCTCATTATTTCAGTTTTATTTCTTATTCTTGGTATTATTGTTTATAATGGTTGGGATTTGTTTTCTTGGGAATTTATTTCCTCTTTCCCAACAGACGGTATGACAAAAGGAGGGATTTTTCCAGCTATAATTGGAACTTTTATATTAGTTGTAGTAATGTCGATTGCTGCTGTTCCTTTTGGAACAATAACTGCTTTATACTTAACAGAATATGCTCACGAAAATTCTAAATTTGCAGCAGCAGTTCGTTTTTCTGTTCGTACATTAGCAGTTGTACCTTCCATAATTTTTGGTCTTTTTGGTCTTGGTTTTTTCATTCAATTTATTGGAAAAGGAATGGATGCTACTTTTAACGCTGGTCAATTGCATTGGGCGCAACCCAATATTTTATGGGCAAGTTTAACAATGGCATTGTTAACATTACCAGTAATTATAGTTTCAGTTGAAGAAGCACTAAAAACAGTGCCAAGAGAATTACGTGAAGCAAGTTTGGCGCTTGGTGCTACAAAATGGCAAACTATAAAAAAAGTAGTTTTACCAGGTTCTGTATCTGGAATTATGACAGGAACAATACTTGCTGTGAGTCGTGGTGCTGGAGAAGTTGCACCTATATTATTTACTGGCGCAGCATATTATTTGGCTACCTTGCCAAAATCAGTGAGTGATCAATTTATGAATTTAGGGTATCATATATATATCATGTCAACACAATCGTCAGATGTAGAAAAAACAATGCCGATACAGTTTGCAACGACTTTAGTATTATTGATTTTAACAGTCTCTCTAAATGTTGTAGCAGTCATTATACGTTCAAGAATTAGAAGAAAGAGAATTTCATAAACGCTTTCTTCTCCAAATAAAATTAAAATTAAGATATGAAAGATATCAAAATAGAAGTAAACAATTTATCATTATATTACGGAGAAAAACAAGCTTTGAAAGACATTTCTATGCAAATTCAGTGTAATAAAGTTACTGCTTTAATTGGGCCTTCAGGTTGTGGTAAATCTACTTTTTTAAGAAGTATTAATAGAATGAATGATTTGATACCAAGTGTCAAAATCACAGGAGAAATGCTGGTTGAGGGTATAAATATCTATGATCCAAATGTAGATGTAGTCAATATTAGAAAAAAAATAGGTATGGTTTTTCAAAAATCAAACCCGTTTCCAAAATCAATTTACGAAAATATTGCCTATGGTCCAAAAATAAACGGAATTAAAGACAAAACACAACTTGACGAAATTGTAGAAACTTCATTACGACAAGCGGCCATTTGGGATGAAGTAAAAGATCGTTTAGGAGATTCTGCAATGGGACTATCTGGTGGACAACAACAAAGGTTATGTATAGCAAGAACATTAGCCGTGAGTCCTGATATAGTTTTAATGGATGAACCTGCAAGTGCGCTTGACCCCATTTCAACTTCAAAAATTGAAGAACTTGTACATCAATTAAAAGAACATTATACCATAATTATTGTAACACATAATATGCAACAAGCCGCCAGAACAAGCGATTATACTGCTTTTTTCTACTTAGGAGAATTGATAGAAATGGATAAAACCAAAACTATTTTTACAAAACCATCAAAAAAACAAACCGAAGATTATATCACAGGAAGATTTGGATAATTTTTTCTAATTTTAGAATCTTAAAAAATTAAAATATGGCATCATTATTAGAAAATGATTTAGCAAAACTAAAATCAGCAATTATAAAAATTGGTATTCTTTCAGAAAATCAAATAAATGAAGCGATGAAAGCATTGCTTTCTGACCCAAATGCTAAAGATAAAAAAGTTAAGAAAAACGAAAATAAGATTGACAAACTCGATGTAAAAATTGATGAAATTTGTCAAAATATATTTGCATTACAACAACCAGTAGCAACTGATTTACGATTTATTATGTCGGCAATGCAAATCAGTAGTGAGTTTGAACGAATAGGTGATTTAGCTATTAATGTTATCAAAAACTCCAAAAGCGTTAAAGAAAAATACGATTTGGTTGTTAAATTTAATATTGAACCAATTGCAAAAAATATTGAAATAATCACCGACAAAACAAATGAATGTTTTGAATTTCAAAGCGAAAAACTTATAGGTGAAATATTTGCTATAAATAAAAGCATACAAAAAGATTGTGACAAAGTCATTGATGAAATTGTTCAAGAAATGAAAATAAATTCAATAATTGTAGGCTCAGGAACAAATTTAATTTTGGCTTTAAAACATCTAGAAAGAATAGGTGATCATTGTACAAATATTGCCGAATACGTTTATTTTGTGATAAATGCAAAAATGATAAAACACGAAAAAACGAAAATAGAATAAACATCTAATTATTATACATCATTGAAAATTAAGAATAAATTTTTCCAATTTATTTTATTTTCATTTTTTAAAAATCCAGAATAGATTTCAGTTTCTATAATATTTTGAATTCTAAAATCGTCTTGTTTAGCAAAAGGAATTAGCCCCTCTTTTTTTAATTTTTTGGCTAAATATTCTTGCTCAAATTGCCCCGGAGTTGGTATAAAAAAAGCTTTTTTCTGAAGCTTTGCCAAATCCATTATTGTTGTATATCCAGATCTGCAAAGAACAATTTGGCTTTCGTTGAAAGTTTTTTCCAGTTCTTCTGTTGTCATAAAGTTATAATAAGTAGTGTTTTTTATTTGTTCCTTTTTTTGTTCTTTTTCAAGAATTCCTTTTATGAAAACAACATTTCCTAGAAAACGAGGAACTTCATTTTTCAATTTTTCTTCTAGCATAGTTCGTTGAGGTTCTGGACCTGAAATAATTACCATTAAGTCATATTGTATGGGCAATTCTTGTTTTTCTAATCTACTAAGCGGACCAATATAATTAAGATTTAAAGAAGTGTTTTTTAGATGGCCTAATTTCCCCGTTAGATTTGGTTTTACTTCGAAATCAGGAATCCAGCATTCCTTGAATTTTTTAATAAAATGTTGGTGCATTTTACTAGAGATCCAAGTTGTTTTTCCTGACAATACTGTTAACTGATGAGTTATAAAAACTGAAGGAATTTTTTTGCTTCGAACACCCAATCTATTGTCAGATATAATTCCGCTAAGCTCATATTCTGAAACCCATTGTTTGGTTAATTTTTTTTCAGATAAAATTGCATTTAAAGTTTTTGGGCTATTTTTTATCAATTTCCATTTAAAATCTTCCCCTTTTTTTGCATACTCAATGTTATAAGAAGGTAATTCTAGTGATTTGAGATGCGGAAATTCTTTTTTTAATAAATCTAAAGCACTGCCATCGCTAGCTATTATTGGTGTAAATCCATTTCTTTCTAAGTTTTTTATGATAGGAATACAACGTGTAGCGTGACCCAAACCCCAATTTAAAGGTGCAACTAAAATATTTTTGCTCATTTTATTATTTCTGAATTATAGACATAAACTGATCTGCCAAACTATTTTCGTGTTCAAAATATAATTCTTCGTCTAGTTCAGTATCAATTGAAACGTGTTTATATAGTTTCCATTTTTTATTATTATATTCTAATGAAGTTAAATTTTCTATCCAATCACCAGAATTTAAGTACATTGTTTTTCCTTTTTCATTTTCAAATGTTTCAATTTTAGGCTCATGAATATGGCCGCAAATAACATAATCATATTTTTTATCAATTGCCAAATCAGTACAAATTGTTTCAAAATTAGTGATAAATTTCACAGCAGATTTTACATTATCTTTAATTTTTTTTGAAAGAGAATAGGGTTCTTTGTTAAGCATTACTAAAACCCAATTTAAAAATCGATTTAATAAAATCAAAAAATCATAACTCCAACCACCAAGTTTTGCTAGCCATTTTGCATGATTTATAGAAGCATCAAAAACATCTCCGTGAAAAACCCAAGCCTTTTTACCATCTAAATCAAGAACTAATTTATTTAGTAAACTTAAATTTCCCATATGCAAATCGGTAAATTTTCTCAAAAGTTCGTCATGATTTCCTGTCAAATAATACACTTTTGTTCCTTTTGAACATAGAGAAATAATTTTCTTAATTACTTTTAAATGAGAAGCTGGGAAATATGATTTTCTAAATTGCCAAATATCTAAGATATCACCATTTAGAATTAATGTTTTGGGTTTTATAGAAGATAAGTACTGTAATAATTCTTTTGCGTGACATCCAAAAGTTCCCAAATGTACATCAGAAATAACTACAACTTCTACTTTCCTTTTTTTCAAAATAAATTATTTTTACAAAGAAAGAAAAGCATTGTATTGTTAAGGTTACTTAAACATTATAAAAACCTTATTAGTGTTACTATTTAATTCCTTAATTTTACCAAAATATTAAATTTTATCGTGGGAAGTAAAAATAAGTTAAAAAGATTTAAGGAAAACGAGACTTTTGGAAATGTTTTTCAGCCGAGTAGAGAAGAAGTAGTTTCGGGAGATTTTCCGCTTAAAGGAAAATGGAATTCAGAATTCTTTAAAAACAACAATCCATTAGTTTTGGAATTAGGATGTGGAAAAGGAGAATATTCAGTAGGATTAGCTGCCCAATATCCGAATAAAAATTTTATAGGTATTGACATAAAAGGTGCTCGTTTTTGGCGTGGAGCTAAAACTGCTGTTGATGATGGGCTAAATAACGTTGCCTTTATAAGAACACAAATTGAATTGATAGATTATATTTTTGCCGAAAATGAAGTCGATGAAATTTGGATTACTTTTCCAGATCCGCAAATAAAATACAAACGAACCAAGCATAGAATGACCAATTCTGAATTTTTAAAATTGTATAAAAAAATTTTAAAACCAGATGGAGTGATGAATTTAAAAACCGATTCAGAATTTATGCACGGTTACACATTAGGGTTGCTTCACGGAGAAGATCACGAGGTATTATATGCCAATCATAATGTATATGTAAACGAAGGAAGTCCAGATGAGGTAACTCGAATTCAAACCTTTTACGAAAAGCAATATTTGGATATTAACAAAGCAATTACGTATATTCGGTTTAAAATTAAGTAATTAAATAATTTTCAAATACAGAAAATAATAAATTGAACATCATTATTCCGCTATTAACAGGGTTTTTGTCAGGCTTGGTTGCAATTGCAATACCAGGTTTGCTTAATATGACTGCTGCAAAAGTGAGTATAAAGGAAGGAAGAGAACGAGCCAACCTTTTTGTTTTTGGGGCACTAATTATTATTGTTTTTCAAACATTGGCAGCCGTTTTTTTTGCTAGATTTTTAGACTCAAGGCCGGATGTTGTTATATTATTGAGAGAAGTAGGATTGGGTATTTTCATATCCTTGACTATTTATTTTTTAGTTTTTGCAAAACAACATAAAGTCAAGCAAGATGAAGTAAAAATACGCAGTAAAACCAGTCGTTTTTTCTTAGGAATGTTACTTTCTGCTTTAAATTTTTTCCCAATTCCGTATTATGTTTTTGTTACCATAACATTGGCTTCATACAATTTATTTCTTTTTGATAAATTGTCTATTCTGATATTTTTAAAAGGGGTTGTTTCGGGATCCTATTTTGTTTTTTATTATTATATAAGTTTTTTCAAAAAAATAGAAAGCAAAACCGATTTTTTCTTCAAGAACATGAATCAAATTATTGGTACAATAACAGGTATTGTAGCATTGATGACTTTAATAAATGTTTTGAAATATTATTATTAATCTCAATAATTTCTTTAATTTTTTTTGGAAACTATAAAACCCAATAGTGATAATTTTTTTGAGCGCGTTTATACCGTTGCTCGTCAAATTCCTTATGGGAAAGTAACTTCATATGGCGCTATTGCCAAAGCATTAGGCACAGGTCGTTCTGCAAGAATGGTAGGTTGGGCAATGAATGCGGCACATAATCTTGAAGATGTTCCTGCGCACAGAGTTGTTAATAGAAAAGGATTACTTACTGGAAAACATCATTTTGAAGGAACCAATTTAATGCAGCAATTGCTAGAAAGCGAAGGAATTGTAGTAGAAGACAATCAAATTGTTGATTTAGAAAAGGTTTTTTGGATGCCAGAAGTTGAATTGTGATTTTTCATTATTTAAAACACACACAAATAAATACAAAAATCACTAACAAAACTTTATCAATTGTCTATTAAAACTTTAAACCCTTAAACTTTTAAACTCCTAAACTTCTTTATATCTTTGTAATCTAAAATCAGTTTAAATAAACATAACTGAAATTTTCTTCAAAAAATGAAATTAGACAGAAAAGAAATCCTTAAAGCATTAGAAACCATTACTATTGCTGGCGAAGGAAAAAATATGGTAGAAAGCGGTGCAGTTCAAAATGTGATAACATTTGGAGATGAAGTAGTGGTAGATTTACTGATTTCTACTCCAGCAATGCATATCAAAAAACGTGCTGAAGATGATATTAAAAAATTAATACACGAGCAATTTTCTCCAGAAGCAAAAATAAAAGTCAATATCAAGGTTGAGTCCAAAGAAAATCCAAACGAAATAAAAGGAAAATCGATACCAGGAATAAGCAATATAATTGCTGTAGCATCGGGAAAAGGTGGTGTGGGGAAATCAACAGTAACTGCAAATTTAGCTGTTACATTAGCAAAAATGGGTTTTAAAGTTGGTGTTTTAGATGCTGATATTTATGGACCAAGTATGCCAATTATGTTTGATGTAGAAAGCGAAAAACCTATTTCTATAGAAGTTGACGGAAAATCTAAAATGAAACCTATAGAAAGTTATGAAGTAAAAATTCTTTCTATCGGATTTTTTACTGCTCCAAGTCAAGCTGTTATTTGGCGTGGACCAATGGCTTCAAAAGCACTAAATCAAATGATTTTTGACGCTGCTTGGGGAGAATTAGATTTTATGTTGATTGATTTACCACCAGGTACTGGAGATATTCACCTTTCAATAATGCAATCATTACCAATTACTGGTGCGGTTGTTGTGAGTACACCACAAGCTGTAGCTCTTGCTGATGCAAAAAAAGGAGTTTCGATGTTTATGTCAGAAGCTATCAATGTTCCTGTTTTAGGAATTATTGAAAACATGGCTTATTTCACACCAGAAGAATTGCCAAACAATAAATATTATATCTTCGGAAAAGAAGGTGCTAAGAATCTGGCAGAAGATTTGCAAGTACCATTTCTTGGAGAAGTTCCATTAATACAAAGTATTCGTGAAGCTGGCGATTATGGTCGTCCAGCAGCTTTACAAACAGCATCTCCTTTGGAGAAAATATTTGAAGAAATTGCTAGAAATGTAGTGCAAGAGACAGTAAGTCGTAACGAATCTTTGGCACCAACAGAAGCCATTAAAATAACAACAATGGCAGGATGTTCTGCAGTAAACAAAAAATAGATTTTCGATTTTAAAAAATCAAGGTATCAAAAAATCAATACAATGACTAACGAAGAATTAATTTTGAATATCGAAAAAGCATTAGAAGAAATTCGTCCTTTTTTGAATTCTGATGGAGGAGATATTAGCTTAGTTTCTATAGAAGACCAAAAACATGTGAAAGTTCGTTTTGAAGGTGCTTGTACTGGTTGTAGTGTAAATCAAATGACACTAAAAGCTGGTGTAGAAACAACTATAAAAAGATATGCACCTCAAATAGAAACTGTAGTAAATATTGAATAAAAGTTTGTGGTGTGATAAAAATCATATTTAAACTTTTTGCTAATGTATTACTTTACGACATTGAAACTATACCAAAATGATTGAAACAGACATACTTATAATTGGTGCTGGACCAACAGGTCTTTTTGCCGTTTTTGAAGCTGGATTATTACAATTAAAATGTCATATTATAGATGCGCTTCCACAACCTGGAGGACAACTTTCTGAATTGTATCCAAAAAAACCAATCTTTGATATTCCAGGATATCCAGAAGTTTTAGCAGGTGAATTGGTTGATAATTTAATGGAACAAATCAAACAATTTCAACCAGGTTTTACTTTGTCCGAAACAGCCGAAACTATTAATAAACTAGATGATGGTACTTTTATTGTTACTACAAATAAAGGAACAAAACATCATGCCAAAGCAATTGCTATTGCTGGTGGTTTAGGAACTTTTGAACCTAGAAAACCTTTGATAGAAAATATTGCTTTCTACGAAGAAAAAGGGGTTGAATATTTTGTAAAAGACCCAGAATTATTTCGTAATAAACGAATTGTTATTGCAGGTGGTGGGGATTCTGCACTGGATTGGAGTGTTTTTCTTTCGAATGTTGCCTCCGAAGTTACTTTAGTTCATAGAAGAAACGAATTTCGTGGCGCACTTGATTCTGTTGAAAAAGTACAAGAATTAAAAAAATTGGGTAAAATTAATTTGATTACACCAGCAGAAGTTGTTGCAATTCATGGAAAAAATCATGTTGAAAGTATCTCTTTAGAAAACGAAGGCGTTCAACATATTTTCAAAACCGATTATTTCATCCCACTATTTGGACTAACACCAAAATTGGGAGCTATAGCCAATTGGGGATTAGAAATTGAGAAAAATGCAATCAAAGTTAATAATGCTTTAGATTATCAAACTAATATTGAAGGAATTTATGCAATTGGAGATGTAAACATTTATCCTGGAAAACTAAAACTTATTCTTTGCGGCTTTCACGAAGCAACCTTAATGTGTCAAAGTGTATACCAACGAATAAATCCGGGAAAAAAATATGTATTAAAATATACAACCGTTTCTGGAGTAAATGGATTTGATGGTACTAGAAAAGAAGCAGAAAAAGCAGTTGTAAAAGCTATAATATAAAATGCCACAAGATATTACAATAAAAATTACCGATCGAGAAGGAATGCAACATGAAGTGTTAGCGCCAACAGATATGAATTTAAATATCATGGAGCTTATACGTATGTATGAATTGGCTCCAGAAGGCACAGTTGGTATTTGCGGCGGAATGGCTATGTGTGCTTCTTGCCAGTGTTATATATTGAATGATGTATTACAAACCAATCGCAATGATGATGAAGAAGCAATGTTATCTGATGCCTATCACGTAAAAGATAACAGTCGATTGGGCTGCCAAATTCATATTTCGGAAGATATTGATGGTTTAGAATTGGAAATTGCGCCAGAGCAATAATATAATTTATATCATAAAGATTTATACAAACTCAATTCAACTGGAGTCTCAATATATTCTTTAACAATTTGTAAAACACCATCTTCATTAGTGTCGATTAGCCATTTAATAAGTGAAATTTTACCGTTTTCAATTTCTATTCCAGTTATGTTTCTTGGGTGAACACAACTACCATCGTTAAAAAAATTGAGTTCATTGTCTTGAGGTTTTGGGAAATGTGGACGATGTGTATGACCTACAATGGTTATTTTATTTCCATTATCTGCAATCCATTTTTTGATTCGACGTTCGACTTTTATTAACTCAACATAATTCTTCGCCGGACTAGTTGGGTCTTTAATTCCCCAGATTTGTAGAGGTTTCCATAAAACACGAACAAAAAACCGATTGAATTTCCAACCTCTATAATTCATAAAATCAGCTTGGTGACCGTGAGTCAAAAATAATTCTTGACCCGTTTCTGAATTTTCTAGAACAATACCTTCATTGAATTTTAAATTGGGCATCAAAGGCATTTTCTTTCCTTCCTTTGTGTCAAAATATTCAGAAAAATTCTTATTCACGATAATAGGATTTCGATAAACCATATCATGATTGCCATAAATCATATGTAATTTATCGTTCAAATAGAATTTTTTAAGAAGTAAAAAAACATTCTTATTGGCCTCAAGCACATCTCTAAAAAATAAATTTTCCCACAATTCATCACCATCACCCAATTCTATATATTGAAAATTATTTTTGTAATAATGATTCAAAGCATGGAAATAAATATTTCGATTATTAGCAAAATCATCAGCAAAACTTCCGTCACCACGATGGCAATCACTAAAAAGAATAAACTTATCGTTTTTAGAAAACGAAATTCTTTTGGCTTCTTTGTATGCGCGAGTTAATCTATCTTGTGATGACATATTATTTTTTTGGTGTAGATTCAAATGTACTTAATATTATTTCAAAAATAAAAAAGAGGAAAATCAATTGAAATCACTCTTAACATAAAGTCAAAATAAATAGAATTATTTTTTAGCAGTCATCATTTTACTGTCTTTAAAAACACCAAAATCATTTTCTAAAGTAAGTTGATATATATAATTTCCAGTTGCAAATTTTCCGTTTTCATTGAAAGGAATTTGATGTACTCCTGAAGCTAGTTTTTCATTAAAAATAGTACCTAGATTTTTTCCGTTTAAATCAAATAATTCAATTTTCACATTAGAATTATTTTGTAAAGTCAAAGGAATTGTTGACTTGCTTACATATGGATTTGGGAAGTTTTGCCCTAATGCAAATTGCTTAGCATTTTCGGCTTCATAATGCCCAACTCCTAAAGTTCCGTTGCCTTGAACACCAACTTCTAAGTAACTTTCATAACCACCAATTTCAGTATTTGGAGTTAATGAGCATAATTGATAAGTATACCCATCAGAAAAAACATTATCACTACTTATTGCGGTTGGGTCTGTGCCTTGTAAATATAAAGTTGGATTTGCTGTATAAATTGCGTTTTTTTGGGAAACATTAAAAGTTAATTGAGATACAGCAGAATAAGCACTACTTACATGAACTTGAAAATGAATGTGACAAACTCTACCACTATACCAACCAGGCAATATTGTCAGAAATTCAACCTCTCCATTAGCATCAGTATATTGATAACCACGCAAATAAGTTAATCCTGCTTGACCAGCATTCATATTATTACTATATCCAGAATATAATCCATCTTTACTGCAATGCCAAATATTAACTCTCACGTTTTGCATTACGCCACAGTTGCCGATTCCGTTTATTTTTAATTTTAATTTCAACGGAACTCCTGTTTTATTTTCTCTAATGTCTTGACGAAAATAAAAAGTATTTTCAGTTAAGTCTAACGGGAATGGTCCAGCAGTTTCAGAAGGAATCAAAGTACAAACTGTTTCAGGATCTAGGTTTGATTTTTCGCTAGAAAAGACATTAGTTGGTATAACAGATGCAACTCCAGCAAGTCCTGATAATTTCAAAAAATCTCTTTTATTCATAGCGGCCATATTTAAATTTGAATGGTAAAAAAGAATATAGAAACAAATATAAAATAAAATACCCTACTTGATATTAATTTTTTTAACTTTAATAATTAATAATAACATAAAATTTAAAATGAAAAAACTTCTCGTTTTTGAGAAGCTTTTTTTATTTATATAGATTTTTTTATTTAAAAGCAGGAATTCCAGTAATATCCATACCAGTAATCAATAAATGTATATCGTGAGTTCCTTCATAAGTAATTACAGATTCAAGATTCATACTGTGTCGCATGATAGAGTATTCACCAGTAATTCCCATACCGCCAAGAATTTGACGAGCTTCACGAGCAATATGAATTGCCATATCAACATTATTTCTTTTTGCCATCGAGATTTGTGCAGTAGTTGCTCTGCCTTCATTTCTCAAAACACCCAAACGCCAAGTAAGCAATTGTGCTTTTGTAATTTCGGTAATCATTTCGGCCAATTTCTTTTGTTGTAATTGAGTTCCAGCAATAGGTTTGTCAAATTGTATTCTCTCTTTGGCATAACGCAAAGCAGTATCATAACAATCCATTGCAGCTCCAATTGCACCCCAAGCAATACCATATCTAGCAGAATCTAAACACCCAAGAGGTGCTCCAAGACCAGATTTATTTGGTAACAAATTTGCTTTAGGTACTTTCACATTATCAAAAATTAATTCGCCAGTTGACGATGCGCGAAGCGACCATTTATTATGTGTTTCAGGTGTTGTAAAACCTTCCATGCCACGTTCTACAATCAAACCGTGTATTCTTCCTTCTTCATTTTTTGCCCAAACCACAGCAATA
>JAYTNO010000128.1:0-4165 GCA_043748275.1 Flavobacterium sp.
GGACCTCGATAAAAGATTGGAAAATTTTGATTGCCAACTGAGGTTGCTTGATCAACTATAGGGTGAATCCGACTTAGTCAACAGAGATGTTAGAACTAAACATATTAATTATAGGAAAGTCAAGAATAGATTGCATGATCGATTGTAGAATTATGTTGGAAAATTTGGGCTTTATGCTCACTGAACAAAATATTTCATGAATTAATTCATTTCAAAAGCGGATACATCAACACTTGTTTGTTTTCAGAGAAAGAAAGTAATACCTTCGGTTTGGATGTATGTCATAGTAGGGTTAAATTAAAATGTTTGGTTTAAATTAATATGACTTTCAAATCAAGTTTAAGTTTCTTTAATATTCTAAGTGACTATGAAAATGATAAGTATTATTCGTTTTGTTTTGACCAAATAAACATATTCATATCGGCTATTGAAATAAATTTTAATAAATAATTTTAAATCGGGTAAGCCAAAAACCGACTAGAGTAGGCAATTAAACGTGAAATAAAAACAAAATGGAAAAACAAGGTAATCACCCAACCCCAGAGAGTATTATGCAAATTGGTACCGGATTTTGGGCTTCAAAAATTCTTTTAAGTGCAATAAATTTTCAATTATTTACACATTTGGCGGAAAGGGAAACGATGACTGCACAGGAAATTAAAGCGCTGTTAAACTTTAAATGTACAGATAGAAACGTATTTGACTTTTTGGATGCGTTAGTTGTATTTGGTTTTTTAAGCCGTGAAGGGCTTTTGGAGACTGCCCAATACTCTAATAGTATGAATGCAGATTTTTTTCTGGATAAAAATAAACCAAGTTACATAGGAGGAATCTTGGAAATGATGAATAATCGTTTGTACGGATTTTGGGGAAATCTTGAAGAAGGATTAATGACAGGTCAAGCACAGAATGAAGCAAAAACAGGAGAGGATTTTTTTGGTTTAATTTATCAGGATCCAAACAAATTAAAAGAGTTTGTAAATGCTATGAGTGGAATTCAAATGGGCAACTTTATGTCGTTTGCTAAAACATTTGATTTCTCAAAATATAAAACCTTAACCGATGTCGGAGGTTCCGCCGGATTGCTTTCAATTATGGTTGCAAAACATCAAGAGCATATGAGCTGTGTAACATTCGATTTGCCGCAAGTGGAGCCTATTGCAAAATCTACCATTGATCAATTTAAATTGTCGGACCGTGTAAAAACCGTTGGCGGAAACTTTTTTGAAAATGAAATTCCAAAAGCTGATGTTGTAGTTATGGGAAATATACTTCATGATTGGGATGAAGAAAATAAACTTATGCTAATGAAAAAAGCGTATGAAGCACTTCCGGAAGGTGGAGCATTTGTAGCAATTGAAGGTATAATTGATGATGAACGAAAGAAGAATGTTTTTGGAATGATGATGAGTTTGAATATGCTTATAGAAACAGGTAAAGGATTTGATTACACTTTTTCAGATTTTAATAAGTGGGCAAAAATTGTTGGATTCAAGTCGACCGCTATTATTCCATTAACAGGTCCATCAAGCGCAGCAATAGCATACAAGTAAAACTGTTGAACCTTATCTTATATTAGTAGTAGGTTTATTAAACTATGTGCGAATTTGGGATGGCAGTATTTTAAAGGAATGAGTAAGCGAATAATTTAAAAGTAAATTGAGATTTAGATTGAAAGTCGATAGTTATTATGAGGCCTTCCAATGTTACTTTTGAACTTCTTTGGCTCCTTGTTTCAAATTTGAAATTGTCTACAACATTACTATTTTGCAATGATGAGCATTGAAAAGACTTTCTGTTTTTTACTTTTGACAGGACATATGCGCACATTCGTTATTTTGGCTTGCTTATCCTGATGAAACTAAGAATGAATATGGTTTTATTTTGCTAATATTAGAAACAACAAGTAACTTAAACATCTTTGAAATACGTAAGAATAAAATTGAGCAGTTGTAACATTACCAAATACTTTGTGATTGTAAATCAACCATTTTTATAAAATGAAAAAGAAAGTAATAATAATTGGAGGCGGATTTGCTGGAGTACAGCTTGTTAAAAATTTAGACAAAAAGATTTTTGAGATCTTGTTACTGGACCGTTTGAACCATCATCAATTTCAACCTTTATTTTATCAAGTCGCTACTTCACAAATTGAACCATCCAGCATTTCATTTCCATTGCGTTATATATTCAATAAAACAAATTCAACGCAAATAAGGTTAGCTGAAGTAAAGTCAATTAATTCTGCCGAACATAAAGTAGAAACAAACATCGGATCGTTTCACTACGATTATTTGATTATTGCTTCGGGGTGTAAAACTAATTTCTTTAATAATTTATCAATCGAAAAAAATGCGTTTACACTCAAAACAACTTACGATGCAATTGAAATACGAAACCATATTATTACTGTCTTTGAAAAAGTTCTGAACGCAAGTCCTGAAGAGAAAGAATTTTTACTAAATCTGGTTATTGTTGGTGCCGGTCCAACCGGTGTTGAATTAGCTGGGGCATTCGCCGAAATAAAAAAAGAAGTATTGCCCAAAGATTACCCGGGTATTGATTTTTCTAAATTCGAAATTTATTTGGTAGAGGGGAATAAAAATATTCTCAACAACATGAGCAATGCAGCGAAAATGGCATCATATTATTATCTTCAAAAGTTGGGAGTAAAAATTAAAACTGAAACGTATGTAAAGAGTTATGATGGAAAATTTGCGATACTTTCAAATAGTGAAACTATTCCGTCATCTACAGTAATTTGGGCAGCAGGTGTAATAGGAAATAAAATTGATGGTATGCCTAATAGTTGCTGGGTTGCAAATAATAGAGTAATAGTTAGTAGATATAATCAAGTGAAAGGTTTTGAAAATATTTATGCAGTGGGTGATATTGCATATATGGAAACTCCAAAATATCCAAAAGGACATCCGCAAGTCGCTAATGTTGCCATCAATCAGGCCAAATTATTAATCAAGAACCTAGCAAGAAAAGAAAGTGGAAAGCAATTAATAGAGTACGAATACAAAGACTTAGGTACAATGGCAACTATTGGACGTAATAAAGCTGTTGTTGATTTACCCTTTATAAAATTCAAAGGTTATTTTGCCTGGGTAGTATGGATGTTTTTGCATCTAATGCTCATTCTTAGCGTGAGAAATAAATTAATCATTTTTATAAACTGGGCATGGAGTTATGTAACTAAAAATAGCTCACTACGACTAATTCTTCGATCAGACAAACAAAATGATTTGAACAAATGAAACGTCTCCGGAAAAATGAGAATAGGTTGAAGTGAAAGTGTAGTTTCCCAAATAATAAAGTACAAGTGTTTTGTTATATTTCGGTTGGAAGTTTGAAGAAGCGTGCTAGTCGGATTTTGGTTCTGACAATTTAACTTAATTGAAAATGGACGCTAGGTTTAAAAGGAGTAGAATTCTTAAAAAATAGCTCAGACACCACTATCAATTTTTGCACTCAGTTATCCGACACGATGCATGTATGCAGAAAAAATTTAGGCGATGGTACACTACTTACTTCGCTATGGAATTTAAAAACCGGAGAAATTTCATTGTATTTCTATCACGATTACAAACATGTTGTTCAGTTCAATTTAAAAGATGAATTGGGAAAGGGCGATCATTTCATGGAAATTTCTAAATTGTTTCCCCCAAATGTTGAGTTTCAAAAGCTGAGCAGCATAATAACTCATCAAACCAATAAGTCTATGAGTCTGCTTTTGAATATCTGTAGCTTAACGCTTTTATTTTCCGGATTATTTTTTTCATTACCTATTTTATTAAAATAAAATCATCAAAATATTCATTTATAAAATTGGTGTTGGTTGCATTAAGTGCAATCTTGTTTTTTTATATCATGGTT
This sequence comes from Flavobacterium sp., assembly GCA_043748275.1. Classification (GTDB taxonomy): domain Bacteria; phylum Bacteroidota; class Bacteroidia; order Flavobacteriales; family Flavobacteriaceae; genus Flavobacterium. The sequence goes on from JAYTNO010000128.1 coordinate 3,883, forward strand.
CTTAGTCTTAATATTTCTATTTTTTATTCGGAAGCACCATTTCAGGAATATAAATTTACAATGCAAACCGTGGCTGCATATATTCCATTTTTATTATTGTTATTAATAATTCCGGTAATACGATTCAACTTGAAAATATTTAAAGAAAATTAGTGGTGGTTTATTTCAAAGTTGTTATTTACTTTCACAAACATAACGTACCTAACTTTAATGATTCTGTTTACTTACTGGGGATTGTATACTATTTTCAGCTAGTATTTTAATTGATTTTTTTTATTATTCA
>JAYTNO010000129.1:0-4157 GCA_043748275.1 Flavobacterium sp.
AGCTTCCGAAAAATAGTTCCAAATGGTAATGCCTGCTAAATAAAAAGGAACTTGAGGAGAACCATCAGTAGACAATTTGGCAATCTGTCCAAATAGCACTAAATAAACCACCGTAGTCATCAAAGGTTGTACAAAAAACCAAATAGGGCCTAAAATAGTTTGCTTGTAAAAAGTAACATAATCTCTTTTAACCAACATCAGTAATAAATCTCTATAATGCAATATCTCTTTTACATTAATAGAGAATAGGGAATTTTGAGCTTTTATCTCTTCTGTCCAAACCTGTTTATTATCCATCTACGAACAATTTAATATTATTATCATTACCAAAACTTTAAAGAATTCATACGTTTTAACTTATTTTTATCCAAAGCATTAGCATTTTCAACATGCAAAAACAATTTAGTAGCCAAATAAGACCAAAGAACATTTTTAAAATATCCGTCAACTATAAAAATTCCACTTAAAAAACAATACTACTTCTAATTTTAACGGCTTCGCCCCGTCAGTCCCATTTGAACTAACCAACAAATCAAATTATCAAGCAATATAATCCTCTTGCTTTTTTATAGTAACTAAAAAACCAAAATTGACTAACAAAATCTGAATATGGTTATTATTCTCTCTTTTTACAATGCCCTCAAAACCTTTAAAGGGACCTTCAGAGACACTTAAAACAGAATTTTTTTCAATAACGCTAATCTCAAAAGAACTAAATACTCCTTCTAAATATTTTTTTAAAACTTCAATTTCTTCATCTCTAACTAAAGCCGGTTTTCCCAACCAAAATAAATAGCGTACGATTCCTGATATTCGGAATACTTCATCACGTTTATGCTCTTCAATTCTAACAAAAACATAAGAAGTAATTAAAGGCAGTTGCACTTTTTTCTTTCGATCTGACCATTGTCTTACAACCGTAATCAATGGACAATACGCTTCAATACTCATAGCATTGAGAGCATCCGCTATTTTCTTTTCTTGTCGAGGTTTTGTATATAAAACATACCAAGGCATAAAAATCCTATTAGGTAATTATAACCCGTTGGGTGTAATTATTTTTTTAGCTAATTTATATCGATTTGTCACACTGAGCTCGTCGAAGTGCCTCTTTTTTTTAGTCTTCAACAAGCTCAGACTGACATTTATGTTTTAATTGAGTTTAATTTTAGCTTGAAAAATTGATTTTTTTACACAATTTATTAATTTCACCCAACGGGTTAATTATAGTATTAAATTATTCCTCATACAAGACAAGTCCTTTCCCATCAAAACTAGGCAATGAAGTAAAACTAACTTTTCGCTTTATTTCTTTTTCAATTTTATACGAGAGCTGAGCGATATAATCCATTTTTAATGCGTCTCCTATCAAAACCACTTCAATAATTCCTGAATCTCTTCCATTTGCATAGTCGCCAACCACAACAATCTTTTTCACACTTCCCATGCGATGAATAATAGTCGTAACTATAGAATCTAATCCAATGTGCTGGTGAATAATTTTTTGAAGTGTAGCAAATAAAGGGTGCTTACTATTTGCTTTGTAACTAACCCGATTCTGAACATTCGCTTTCTCCAAATAACCAGCTTCCAAAAGATTATTCAATTCTTTACGGATAGCATTGGTGGACTCATGCATTTCGTCAGCCAATCCTCTCAAATGACCATTGTTGGCTATATTGATAAAAAACTTTATCAAAATTCGAAGACGGGTTTTAGAGGTAATAAGTGACTCAAGCATGGTTCGTAATTAATAAACGAGTAACAAAAGTACTCGTTTTTTTGTGAAATAACCAAATTAATTATAATTTATTTCAAACAACTCTGGTATATGCAAATAAAAACTCTAGTTACAACTTCCCACAACAGACAGAAACCTTAATCCATTTCGTGAAAACCTATGAGTTTGTGAAATATAATCCTGATCTCTTAACAACTTTAGCTCTATTTAACTCCTAGACACCTTCTTACAGATGGTTGGAGGTAATATGGGATAAAATAAAGTGATGCTTTAAATATGTGTCGAAAATCGTATTTATAATGATTTACTGATTAATTTCAACCATCTATAAATACCGTCAAAATAAAAAAATGAAATATATTATTTTTTTTTAGTACCTATCGAAGGCTTCTTATAAAAATCAATGATTTTATAACATCCAACACCAGACAGCGATAACAGACAACCGATAACAAAATTAACGGACAACAGAGAAACGATTTGTCTTATCCATGACTAGAGAGTTTGCTTGTCCAGCGAAACAGTCCTAACAAAAAAAGACCCTCGATTTCTCGAGGCCACTGAAAAACATCTCTTGTTTTGATTAGAGACAATTTTTAGACAATAAAAAAACGCTTATAACAGGATTTTTAAATATCCGTTATGAGCGTTTTATTTTTATAACTGTTTTTTATTGTAGGTTGTATGAGTCGATTTTTGACTTTTATAAGTTCATTCTGCATACTGCTCATGTAGCTTTTATTTTCCTACATTAATCGGAGTATTCTTTTTAAGTTGACTGCGAAAATTGCTATTGCACCTTGCATTTGCATATTGGTAATGCCATACGATATTGCTCTATCATAACCATGTACATTTTTTAACTCACTATTTTTCGCTTCAATTTTGTATCGATGTTTTGCTTTTTCTTTAAAATAATCAGTTTCTTGAAAGGCAACTTGTTCTTGGTGTAAGTATGATTTTATCACTACAGAATATGTTTTTGTCTTGGCTCCCTCTTTATAACAACCCTCTTTTAAAGGGCAAAACTTGCATTTTTCGACATCAAAATAGTAGGTGTCTACTTGATTCTTTCCAATATTTTTTTTGCCCTGATGCGCTTTTCGAATGGCCATGTGACCAGCGGGACAAACAAACCTACCAGCATCTTTATTGTAATCAAATTTATCTTCGTCTTTTCTAAATCCTTGTGTTATGGAAGAATTTAGCTTGGCTACTACTTTAATGTTCTGCTCACTTGTGAATTTAAGATTTTCTTTTCCGGCATAGGCTGCATCGCCAATGATGGTATCAACATCAATTCCGTTTTCTTGACTAATCTCTAAAAGTTTAGGTAATTCCGGCCCATCTCCTTTTTCTCCTGATGTTACTACAGCTGCCGTAATAATACGTTCCTCAGTCATTGCCAAGTGAGTCTTATAACCAAAGAAAGAACTATCAGCGGACTTATGACCCGTTTTGGCATCTGTGTCTTTTGATACAGTAAAATTTTCCTGAGTGTCTCCTATGGTTTCTCTTAGCAGGTTTAATTTTTCTTTTACAGCAGGTATAGAGCTTAAAGCTTGCTCTTTTTCTATTAGGCTCTCCAACTCTTTACAATAGGTCAATTCCTTTTCCAATTCATTGGAGTTGTTCTTCTCTGGCATACGTCCTTTGAATTGGTCATCAAATAAATAAACTGTTTTTCGTAGTAGTTTGGAGCGTTGACGTAATACTTCAATTGCCGAAAATGGATTTGATCTCGATAAAGTATGTGTGGCATCAACTATAATAGACTTGGAGCGGATGATGCCCTTTTCAACGGCTATAGATACTGTTTTGCTAATCAATAGATTTAATAAGTCAGTGTCCTTCAAACGTAGTTTTCTATATTTTGTTAGTGTACTAGGATTTATAACATCTTCTTCTGGTGCCATTTCCAAAAAATACTTAAAGGACATATCAAAACGGGAGCGCTCCACTACATCAACATCGGAAACCGTATAAATTGTTTTCAGAAGTAAATACTTGAACATACGCACAGGACTTTCTGCTGTGCGACCATTAGTAGTACAGTATTTATTTAGCAACTCATCATAGATAAATGAAAAATCTATTAACTCATTAATTTTTCTTAGCATATTATCCTTTGGAACGATTAAATCATATAACGAAGAATACGCACTGAACTGAATTTTTTGTTGCTGAACTAACATCTAAAAAGCCTTATGGTTACAGTTAAATATACGAAAAAGGAGTAGAAAAATTTGATTTTCTACTCCTTTTTATTAAACTATTAATTCTTAAAAAGACTTTTTCAGTGGCCTCCCATTTGGAAGGGGGTTTTTTATTTAAAAAATTAATTACTTATTTATTAGTAAATACCACATCACGAATAGGAGGGTTTTTGTATTTTGGGGTGGCAATTAAAAAACTT
>JAYTNO010000130.1:0-10801 GCA_043748275.1 Flavobacterium sp.
GTAGTAATTTATATATAAGTTTTTTAAATAAATAAAGGCAATAAAATAATATTTGACACAATTAAATTAAAGACTTTATTCAGGAAAAATAAAAAATAAAAAAGAGGGTATATTTAAATACCCTCTTTAGAAACTAACTCAACAAAATTGAAAAAAAAAAAATCTTAATACCCAGGGTTTTGTTTAACATTTGGATTCAACAAAGCACCTGCAGGTATTGGGTATAATAAATATTTAGAATCTGAAACATAAGGTTTTAATTCTCTAGCTTCTAAGAATTTCCCAAAACGAATCATATCATTTCTTCTGTAACCTTCCCACCATAATTCACGACCTCTTTCAGCATAAATACCATCAAGAGTATTTGGAGCTTCAGCTACACCAGCTCTAGCGGCAATATCAGCTAAAATTGTTCCAGCACTTCCAGTACCACCTCTTAAAATCGCTTCAACTTTCATTAATAATGCATCTGAATAACGCATCAATACGTAATCATTTTCTGGAGCATTTAAATTACCATTATCTGGAATATACTTCATCCCTCTAATTCCAGCTGTTTCTAATGTAGCACCACTAGTAATCATTGTTACAGACGGAGTAAATACAAGAGGATGATTATTTCTATCATTCAATGGTGTTACTCCACCTGGAGCATATTGTTGACCAACTTGAAAACCTGCTGGATTACCAAAATCTGCAATAATTGATGGCGAATTATTATAAATACGTGCATCAGTTGCGTTATATCTGTTATAATATTCAGAAACTGTTGCAAAACCATTCCATCCTCCAGGAGTTTGATTGTAATGAGAACTCATTCTCCAACGAGATTGCATATTTCCTCCTGAACCACTTTGAATGTTTTTAGATGAAAAAACTAATTCATTTGACGCATTATTATTTGGCGAAAAATTCTCCCAATAATCTGAAGTTAAAGTATTAGTCATCGCATCAACATTTTGCACAACTTTACTCATATCAGCTGCTGCAAAAACACCTGAACCGTCAAATATAGCTTTATTCAAATATACCTTTGCAAGTAAAAAATGAACAGCATCTTTATTAGCTATACTTGCATCTCCTGCTACTCTATCTGGCATAGCACCAACAATAGCTTCCAACTCACTTATTATATAATCAGTAGCTTCAACTCTCGTCCAAACTTTAGGGTCTTCTGATAAAGATGATCCAACTGGTCTATAAGGTGCTTGTCCAAATAAATCAACTACATTATAATAATAAAATGCACGAAGAAAACGAGCTTGTAATACTTCAGTTGCAGAACCACCATTTTCAATTACTAAATTACAATTATAAGCATTTGATAATAAAGTATTCCATGCTCCTCTTACTTCACCATGATCTGGCGCCCATGTATGTGTATGAATTTGTCTCCAAGAAGCATTATCATCCCAATCTCCACCTCTTGTTGGCCCAACTAAAGCATCCGAAGACATTTCATCTAAGGCATACATTTGACCTTGAGCTTGAAATTCTCTTAAACCATTATATGCAGCTTGCAATGTTGAAGCAGTATTTACTACTCCTCCTGATTCAGGATTGTAGGCATATCCATCATTAATTTCTTCATCTAGATTTGTACAACTAAAAATAATAGTCGCTAAACTTAATAAAGAAACTTTTTTTAATAAATTATTATTTTTCATATTAATATTTTTTTTAAAATGTTACATTAAGACCAAAAGCAAAACCTTTTGATTTAGGATAAGATAAATAATCAATTCCCGAAGAAGGAACTCCATCTCTAGTTTTATCAGTATCAACCTCTGGATCAAATCCTGTATATTTTGTAAACAATAAAAGATTAGAACCGTTTACATATAATCTAGCAGATTTAATTTTCATTCTTTCTATTACACTACCTTTAAAAGTATACCCTAAAGTAATATTACCCATTCTCAAGAAATCACCTTTTTCTAAATATTTAGTAGATGGTGAATTTGGATCTCCTGCTGCTTGAGTAGAAGTTGCAACTTCCTCAGTTGTATTACGAGTTCCGAAAGCACCTTTAAAGAATAATGCATTACTAGTATTGTTATAAATATAGTGCCCAAAAGCGCCATAAAAAGAAGTACTAAAGTCTAAATTCTTGTAAACTAGACTTGTTGAAAAACCAAGATTCATTGTTGGCAAAGGTTGTTTGTCAACAAATTTCTTAGAAGCTAAACCTAACCCTGTTGGATTTCCAGCAGCATCCGTGTATATTGATGAACCATCAGCAGCATATCCAACCCATTCGTATACATAATAAGAGTATAGTGGTTGACCATTTGTTACAACTTGAGTATATGCATTTGATAAACCTTGACCATTTACATTACCTGTATAAAATGTACCTTGAAAGTCTTTCATCTCATTTTTCAAAAATGCAGCATTTGCAGAAAAATCCCAAGAAATATCATTTTTATCAATTATTTTATAATTTAATGAAACTTCGGTACCTTTATTAATTAAAGAACCTTTAGCATTTAGATATTTAATAGAAGGCGGTCCAGGTTGAACAGCATCCGCAAATGATGGCAAAACTAAATTCTTAGTATCTTTGTAAAAATAATCTACAGAACCTGTTAATCTGTTTTTCAACAAACTAAAATCAGCTCCAATACCATATTGTTTAGTAGTTTCCCATGCTAAACTCGAACTTTCAGAATTTTGAATTTCCAATGCTCCATTATTTCCGTATTGAGCTTTACCGCGTGAAAGATTAGTTCCGAATTCTTGATTTCCAGAACCTCCAATAACACCTCGTACTTTGAAACTATTTAACATTCCTGATTTATCCTCTATTAACTTGTATGCAATTGCAGCAGAAGAAAAAGTTTCATGTTGCTTTTTTACAGCTGGTTTAGAAGAGCCATCTCTTCTAACACTTAAATCAACAAATAATTTTTTATATAATTCAAATCTAGTTCTTGCAAAATATGAATCTAATTCATTTCTATTTTTGTACGAAGTACTTCTGAAATAATTTTCATACGCACCTTCGATATTATCAATTAGATTAGTTTGTGCAGCATCATAACCTCTTCCTCTAGAATATGAACCATTACCTGTGGAACTATAAAAAGAATAACCAACTAAAGCATCCAAATTAATATTACTTGTTATTGCATTATTATAATTTAAAGTATGTTCAATTGTTTTTGTAAATCTAGTATCATTCTGTATTGCAGCTTGACCATATTTTTTAACACCAGCTTGTGTTGCTTGGGCAACATCTTTAATATGTATAGTTGGAGCAATTTGACTTTTTCTTATAGATGTTGAAGTCTCTACACCAAAAAGCAATTGATATTTTAAATGATTTGTAATTTTAACTGTTGTATTTAATCCTCCTAATAATTTTGAAGTGTCTGTATAATCATTATAAGAATTTAACAATTGAACAGGATTCAGATAATCATCATCATTTGGACCCTGTGGCCCACCATTACCAAAAGAATAATATGTTCCATCAGGATTATAAATTGGCAAAGTTGGATTCCAATATAAAGCAGATCCAATTACATTTCCAATATACCCAACATCATTTGATAGTAAAGTAGCTTTGTCTTTAATTGAAGCATAGTTTAAACGAGCTTCTAATTTTAATTTTCCTCCAAAGAAGTCATTAGAATTATAAAGAGCAGCAGTATATTTGTCTAAACCTGTATTTTTAACAATACCTTCGTTATTAGCCGAACCAATTGAAAATCTAGTAGAAGAGTTTTCAGAAGATTTAGAAAAAGATAAATCATGATTCATTGTAAATGCTTTTTGTAAAACAGCATCTTTCCAATTGTACGATCTTGATCCTTTATCACTTCCTGTCGGTGCTAAAGCAGCAAATCTATTTGCGTCTAAAACATCAAAATCGCTTGAATATTTACTAAATTGAAGTGATGTCCCATAAGACAATTCTGGTTCTTTAGATTTTCCTTTCTTAGTAGTAATCATAATAACACCATTTGCACCTCTTGATCCATAAATTGCAGTAGCTGAGACATCCTTCAAAATACTAATACTTTCAATATCACTTTGATTCACAAAATTTAATGGATTTCTTGCTGAAGAGTTACCTAAAACATTGTCCCCGCCTGAAGACACACTTCCACCACCTAAAGGTACTCCATCAATTACAATTAAAGGTTCATTTCCTGAACGAACAGAAGTATTACCTCTAATTCTAATTGCAGCTCCAGCACCAGGTTCACCACTTGAAGTTGTTACTTGAACTCCAGCAACTTTACCTCTAAGCAATTCCGCAGGTGAAGTTGCAGAAATATTATCGAATTTTTTAGAACTTAATTGATCAATTGCTCCTGTTGCATCTTTCTTTTTTACAGAACCGTAACCGATAACAATTACTTCATTTAATTTTTGTTGGTCGTCTTTTAAAACAACATTAACAACACTTTTTCCGGCAACACTTACTTCTTGTGTTGATAATCCGATGTAACTAAAAACTAAAACAGCATTTTGGCCAGCATTTTTGATGGCGTATTTACCGTTAAGGTCTGTTGATGCGCTGTTTGTAGTTCCTTTTACAACGACCGATGCTCCTGGCAATGGTCCGTTACTGTCAGATACTGTTCCCGAAATGTCTTGCGAGTAGGCAAAACCACCAGTAAGTACCGTTAGAAATACTAATAGGCCTTTGAGTAGTCTATTTTTCATACGTAATAAATAAATTGGTTAGTATTAGTTTATATTATCTCCAAATTTAGATAAATATTAAGATATAATTAAGAAACCTTACAACGAAAACGATATAGTAAGTCCGAAAACGTTTTCGATATGAGTTTTTTTTTATTAATTAATTACATTATTATTAAAAAAGACACTTTTTTAAATCAATATGATTTTTTTTATCAAATAAAATTATTGATAAGATAATTTAAATTTAAATTATTTACGAATATGGTAATAGATGTGATGACCACAATCGTTTCGTTGCTTTTTATTCAACATATCCGTCAAAATGTTAATTAATCTTAAAAATTTCTTAAAAAAAACCACAAATACTACTTTTTAAAAAAGTAATATTTGTGGTAATAAATCTAAAATTTTAAAGCCTAAAATTGATTCCTTTTTTATTTTTGAATTGTAATTGTCTTATCATCTATACCCAAACCAATAATTTTTAAGGATTTCCATTGTTTTGGCAAAAGTCCTTTATTGTATTTTAAACCATTATCGGTTTGTTCAACACTTCCAAAACCATAAATAATGGCTTGTAACATTGCTCCTGCTCCAGTTGCAAAATAAGGATTATTACTATTTGCCGATTCAGAGAAAACTCCAAAAGGTGGACGACTATTGGGCAAATATGCTTTTACAAAATGATCATAAGCTTTTTCTTTATCTCCCAATCGCGCATACAAAACAGATAAAATTCCGTGTGCCATTGCTGGGCCATCTTTTTTATCAATTTTTTCAGAATAATAAGCCAAGTCTTTTTCGATTTGAGCTTTATCAGTTATGATATGTAAAGGATAAGCTAATAAATTGACATCGCCTTGTTTTATCAATTGACCATTATAACCTTTGTAATTTTGTGTTATTCCGTCTTTCTTGTGAATAACAATATTATTAGATACCTCAATCCATTTTGGATCAATTGGTTCTCCAAGAATAGTTGCTGCTTTCATTGTATTTCTTATTGCTTCTATTGCAGATGCATTTGTAAACGCATTATCGTCTACATGTTGCGCATATTCGTCTGCTCCTACTACATTCAAAATTGAATAACTTCCATCTTGATTTTTTACTACACGACTCACCCAAAAATCGGCAGTTTCTTTCAAAACTTTATATTCACTTTGCAACCACGATTTGTCTTGTGTCAATGTATAATAATTCCAAAACGCAATGGCAATATCAGAAGTTATGTGTTGTTCAAAAATTCCTGTTAAAGCCCAAGTTGGCGTTGCTTCTTCCCCTGTATCATCACTTTCCCAAGGAAACATTGCCCCTTTATAACCATAAATTGTAGCTTTTTGTTTTGCTTTTTGCAATCTATCTGAACGATAATCGAGACACGATTTTGCCATTTCTGGTTGTAAGGCTAATAATGTTGGATACATCCAAAGTTCAGAATCCCAAAAGATATGTCCGTTATAACCTTGCGAAGACAATCCCATTGGTGCAATACTTTGACGTGTTTCAGGACGAATAAATGAATACAAATTATACAACGCAAAACGAACACGTTGTTGCGCATCCAAATCGCCTTCTATTTGTATATCTCCTGTTTCCCATAATGTTGCCCACGCTTTTTTATGTCGGTCTAATAATTTATCAATTCCTTCTTGCAAGGCAAAAATGGGTTGCCTTTCGGATTCGTTTAAAGGATCGGTTATATCTTTTGAAGTGCAAATTCCGCCTGCAACTGCAAATCGGTATTTTTTTCCTTTTAAAAGTTTTTTGGTAAAACCAACTTCATTACCAGTTTGTTTTAAAATTTCGGGTTGACCATCAAACAAAAAAGTGGTTGAAGCTGCAATCGTATATTTTCCGTTCATTGTTTTGGCTGAAGTTCCAAAAACAGGCATTAAAAACTGGTTGTCTTTTAAAACTCGATATTGACTTTTGGCTTCTTTCAATTCGTCGGGAACAACCATATAATTATTAGCAGCAATTTCGATATCTTTTTTTGGTGTAATTTCTACAATTGCCATCGCCGAATATGGAATTGCTCTATTGGCCAAAATGGTGTAATCAATAGTTGCATAGTCTTTAAACGAAAAAGAAACAGTACTCATTCCTTCTTTCATTGCCACAACTTGACTCCAATTATCAATATTATCAGATTTAATTAATTCATTATTAATGCTCAAATGAAGGTTTAAAAACTCAATACCACGAACAATTTTACTAATACCATTTTCTGGACTTGGTTGATAAACTCCGTTTAAAATTATTTCTTTTGTTTTTAATGGTTCGTCGTTGGTTACAATTCCTATTTGGCCATTTGCCATTGCTACACCAAAATAGTTTTGACGGGAATTGGCTGTAAGATTCCACTCGTCAGCTTTTTTTTGAGCAAAACAAGAAGTTGCAAGAAATACTAAAACGCCTATTTTCTTAATATTGAAATTCATAATAATGTAATATTTATAATGTAAACTTATCTAATTTATTTCTTTTACTACTAATTTTTAGTAATAATGATTTTTATTGAAATCGAAAACGTTTTCGGTTTCACTTTATCATTTTAGAGATAATGAAAAAATTATTTTTAAAATAATAATCTATTTTTATAAAAATAATATAATTCATTATAAATAAATGTATCTCAAAAACATTAAATTAACGTCAATTACTTTTTTATTTTGTTTCAGTTTAATTTCTTGTAAAAAAGAAAAGGACATCATAATTATGGTTCCTGCAACTTTTTCTTCTATTATAGATACAGCAGCAACTTACAAAGAACTTTTTAGGTCACAATTTCATTTTTCTCCACAAAAAAACTGGATGAATGACCCAAACGGAATGGTGTTTTATAAAGGAAAATATCATTTGTTTTATCAATATTATCCTAACGATATTGTATGGGGACCAATGCATTGGGGTCACGCCACAAGCAGTGATTTAATTCTTTGGAAACATCAAAAAATAGCATTATTCCCTGATCAATTGGGATTAATATTTTCGGGAAGTGCAATTGTTGATATTGAAAATACTTCTGGTTTAGGAACAAAGGAAAACCCTCCGATGATTGCAATTTTCACCTACCATAATATGGATGGCGAAAAAGCAAAACGTTTAGATTTTCAAACTCAAGGATTAGCATATAGTCTTGACGAAGGAATAACTTGGACAAAATATAGTGGTAACCCAATTATAAACAACCCAGGAATTAAAGATTTTAGAGATCCTAAAGTTTCTTGGAATCCAGAGTCGCAATTGTGGAATCTCACACTAGTTGCTGGTAATTGTGCTAAATTTTATACCTCTAAAAACTTATTGAAATGGAATTTTGAAAGTGATTTTGGAAAAAATACTGGCGCTCACGGCGGCGTTTGGGAATGTCCTGATTTGTTTAAACTCAAAGTTGAAGATTCAAATGAAAAAAAATGGGTTTTATTGGTTAGTGTTAATCCTGGCGCACCAAAAGGTGGTTCTGGTACTCAATATTTTATTGGAGATTATGATGGAAAACACTTTACCACATCTCAAAAAAATAGTCAATGGATAGATCAAGGAACCGATAATTATGCTGGTGTAACTTATAATAATGCACCTAACAATCAACACATTTTCATTGGCTGGATGAGTAATTGGCAATATGGGATAAAAACACCAACCAAAAAATGGAGAAGTGCTATGACATTGCCTAGAAATCTTTCTTTAGCAAAAATAAATGACTCTTATGTATTGAAAAGCAAACCAATACAACAGTTAAATAATAATCTTATAAAAGCTTATGTAAAAGACAATGTTTCTTTGCAATCCAATCAAAAAGCAATTATAAATTATCCTAATCTAAACCAATCAAAAATAGATTTTATTGCCAATGCTTCAGATTTAAAGATGGTGTTTTCTAATGAAGTAAATGATTCATTGGTGTTGAATTACAATCAAAAACAAAAAGAATTTTCAATCGACAGAACTCATTCTGGTGTTGTTAATTTTGATTCTAATTTTGGAAATTCAATTCAAAAAACAACTGTTTCTAATTGTAATACCAATACAATGGAATATTCAATAATCATGGATTGGTCATCAATTGAAATCTTTTTAAATGGAGGAGTATATTGTTTCACAGATTTGATTTTTCCGAATAAACCCTATACAAAATTAACAATACAATCTAAAGATAATCAAGAAATTAAAAACCTAAAAATCAATTGCATTAAAAGCATTTGGTAGTCTAAAACATATATTATGAACAAAGTAAGAAATTGGTCTATTACAGTAGCCATTGCAGGATTTTTATTTGGATTTGATACCGTTGTAATCTCTGGAGCAAATTTACCCATAAAGGAATTATGGCATACCACACCCTTATTTCACGGATTATTTATAATGTCAATGGCATTATGGGGAACCGTTTTAGGGTCTTTATTTGGAGGGATTCCCTGTGATAAAATAGGAAGAAAAAAAACTTTATTTTGGATAGGAATTTTATTTTTAGTCTCCGCAATTGGTTCGGGATTAGCGCCAAATCCATATATTTTCTCATTTTTTAGATTTATTGGAGGAATCGGTGTAGGTGCTTCCTCTGTGGCTGCACCTATCTATATTTCGGAAATTTCAAGTCCAAAAAATAGAGGAAAGTTAGTAGCTCTTTTTCAATTCAATATTGTATTTGGTATTCTTATTGCTTTTTTTTCAAACTATTTATTTGAAGGTGTTGGTGGCGCAAATGATTGGCGTTGGATGATTGGTATTGTTGCTGTTCCGGCACTTATCTATAGCATTATAGTAAGCAATATTCCTGAAAGTCCTCGTTGGTTAATTTTAAATAAAAAAAATGACCAAATGGGCCTAAAAGTTTTGCAAATGATTTATAATGAGCAAGAGGCAATTGAGAGTTTCAATGAAATAAAAAAAGATGTTATAACTACATCTCAAAAAGAAAATTTGTTTTCAAAAAAATACAATTTACCAGTACTATTAGCATTTCTTATCGCATTTTTTAATCAACTTTCTGGCATCAATTTTATTTTATATTATGCTCCTGAAATTTTAGAAATGGCAGGATTGGGATCTAAAGAATCATTATTGAATTCTATTTTAATTGGCGCCATTAATCTAATTTTTACAATAATTGGTATGCGATTGATAGATTTTTTAGGCAGAAAACAATTAATGCTAATTGGTTCAGTTGGATACATTCTAAGTTTAGGAATGGTAGCTTGGGCATTCTATGCAAATGCAGGATCAGTTATCTTAATGATTTCTATATTGCTTTTCATAGCTTCACACGCAATAGGACAAGGAGCGGTTATTTGGGTTTTCATTTCTGAAATATTCCCAAATAATATTAGAGCCAGTGGACAATCATTTGGCACAGGAATACATTGGATTTTTGCTGCTTTAATTACTTTGGCTGGACCAGTTGTAATTGATTTGTTTAAAGAAAACCCTTGGCCAATATTTGCTTTTTTTGCTTTTATGATGGTTTTACAACTTCTATTTGTAATTTTTATGATGCCTGAAACCAAAGGATTATCATTAGAAGAATTAGAACATAAAATGATGAAAAAATGAGTTTTGAAAATGTAAATATTATATGTTTTGGCGAAGTTTTATTTGATGTATTTCCAACCTATAGAAAAATTGGTGGTGCTCCACTTAATGTTGCTTTGCGATTAGCTTCACTAAATGTAAATGCTCAAATAATAAGTAAAATTGGCAATGATGCTATTGGAAAAGAACTTGCTGATTTTATTCAACAAAATGGTATTTCAACAAAAACACTTCAAGTAGATTCAAATTACAAAACTGGAGAAGTTATTGTTCAACTTGATGCAAAAGGTTCAGCATCTTACACTGTAAATTATCCTGTTGCTTGGGATAAAATAGAAATTACTTCAGAAGCTGTTCTATCAGTAAAAAATGCTGACGCAATAGTCTTTGGCAGTTTAGTTTGCAGAGACAACACTTCTTTTCAAACATTGAAACAACTAATATCTATAGCTAAATTTAAGGTTTTTGATGTCAATTTAAGAGCGCCTTTTTATTCAAAAGAAGTACTTGTTGCATTAATGAATCAAGCAGATTTTTTAAAATTTAATGACGACGAATTGTTTGAAATAAGTGCTTTGATGGGTTCGCCATATCATTCGTTAGA
>JAYTNO010000131.1:0-10742 GCA_043748275.1 Flavobacterium sp.
TTTTCGAGTGGAAATTCACCTTTGATTATCTCGTTAGTTATTTTATTGATATATAATTGAGATTCATTTCCATCATATCGGGCTAAATTTCCATTGGTAACATTACCTCCGTTTTTATAAGTAAAATATGCAATTTCTTGATAATCCTGAAAACTAACCAAGTCATTATTAAAAGGCATTACAGTTATAATGTTTTTGAAATTTGAAAAAATGCTGTTCCAATATTTTATATTCATCGGTGGTTTGTAGTCTCCCAACTGAGCTGTTTTTTTTGCAAAAACTGGACTTGTGTCAAACAATTGTATTACAACTAACAAAGAAACAACACCAATTTTGACATATTTGCTTAATGGTATTTTAGCAAGAATAAATATGAAATAAAAAATCATCAAATAATAAACAGACCAAAAAAATCTTCCGGAGGCTCTGAAAATATCTCCTAAATAAACCATTTTTTCTAAAAATGGAATCGTAAAAATATTCTTGTCATTTAAACTAATAACATTGGTTGCCGCAAAAACACTTAACAGAAATGAAAATATTAAAAGAGGAATTAATTTTTTGTTGAAAAATATTTTTTTGTTTTTTAAATAACTTTTTATAGAATAAATAAGTGATAATATAATTATAAAAATCACACCTAATCCTAAATACATAAATGAGTCTTGCTGATACCCACTAACTAAAGGTTGACTAGAAATTGTTTTGGAATAACCTAATGGGTTGTAGAGCGCATTTAAATTCATTTTATAAATTCCATAAAAACCTTTTGATGCAATATTCGTATGTTTATAAAAATCAATTAATCCAACCAATATCCAACTGCCAAATAGTGTAATCAATGCTGTTGAAAAATAAATAATTGCGGATTTTAACACAATCAATTTATCGTAAAAAAATAATTTAAATAAAAATAATCCAAAAAAACCTAATACTGCAATAGATAAATAAACTGTTATTAAGGAACTTAAGAAAATTAAAATTAAGTGATGAATTATTCTTTTTCTTAAATTTTTGCAGTTTTTTTCTGTGGTTAAATATAAATAAATTGAACCTATTAATAGCCAATGTGCGCAATAGGAGGGGTGAATTTGGCGAAAAATAAAAACTGGATTTAATAATATAATTATAACTAATAAATAGGCTACTACTTTATTAATATTGAAATGTTGAAATATTTTTAAGGAATAATAACCATTCAAAAACATACATAAAAACAACCACATACCAAAATATTGAAAATTGTCTGGTAGTAAGAACGAAATCAATTTAAGAGGAATTGCTACTAATGGTATTGAGTCTGTAAATCCAATATTTGTTCCAATTGGGTAATAATACCTATCTATTGTTCCTAAAGGGAATTGCCAGGGTTCATCTCTATAAAAACACCAGCCTAAATAATGTGTTGCCCAATCTGCTCTTGCTTCAAACAACCAACTTATATTTGCTGGATTGAATTTTTCAAATCCTAATCCATATTGAAAAGCAAAAATTGTTAAAATTAAAAGAATTAAGATATTCTTATATTTTTCTATTTTTTCCATGAATAAATTATTGAAACACCAAATGGTAATTTAATATTTTGGTTGATTAGTTTACTTTCAAAGTGCATTATTTTATAAAGTAAATCGTTTGTGATTCCCGGTTTAAAAGTTTCAAAATCACTCCCTGATCCCGGTCTGTTTTTCCCTGATTTAATAAGATTGCTTATTGTTCTAACCAAAAAGATTGGAGGAAATAGAAAAAAATTGAAATAAGAGGTATATATTTTGTTTCCGTCTGAAGCTTTATCAAATAATTTTTCTATTTCATTTAGTTTGTATCTTCTAAAATGATGATTTATAACATCATGATGACTCCATAAACTCATAAAAGCTGGAACTGTTATTAATATCACTCCATTGTTTTTTACCACTCTTTTCATTTCTGAAACTGCTAATTGATCATTCTCTACATGTTCAATTACGTCAAAAGCACAGACTAAATCAAAAGAATTATCATCAAAAGGTAACTCTGTAATTGAGCCATTGATAATTTTAAGCCCTGTTTTTTCTGAAGCAAATTCACAACAATCTTTATCATATTCAACAGATGTTACCTCACCATAAGTTGATAAATATTGTGAACTTCTTCCTGGACCACAGCCTACATTTAAAATTTTTAAATCATTTTGATTTAAAGTTTTATCTGTAATTAATTTTTTAATATAATTAGATATAATTTTTTCTCTAGCAACAAACCACCAATGCTGTCTTTCTAAGTCGTAATATTCTCTATAATAATCGTGCTGCATTGTTATATTTTTTCTGATTTATCTTTTCCGTCTTGAATAATTTTTTCAATAACAAATAATGGTCTTTTTCTAACTTGATTGTAAATTCTTAAAACATATTCACCTATTAATCCCAACGAAATTAATTGAACTCCACTAAATAAAATAATAGCTAAAATTGTCGCGGTAAATCCCTGAGGTACATCATTATAATAAATCCTTCTGTAAATGTTATAACCAAAATAAATCAAAGAAAATAATATAGTAAAGAAACCAAGTCTAGTAATTATTTTCACTGGAAAATCACTAAAATTAAATATGCCATTAAAAGCTAATTCAAATAACTTGCTCCAGCTATATTTGGTTTCTCCTGCTTGACGTTCATCTCGATTATATTCGTATCCTATTTGTTTGAAACCAACCCAAGCACGCATTCCTCTCAAATAGCGACTTTGTTCTGGCATTTCATTAATAATATCTACAACTCTTCGGCTTAGCATTGAAAAATCACCACTATCAATTGGAATATTAAAACTTGATATTTTTTTTTGTAATCTATAATATCCTGTGTAAGCTAATCTCTTAAAAAAACTTTCTTTTCGATTTTTTCTTATGGCATAAACTACATCATATCCTTTAATTAAAAACTCATAAAAGTCATTTACTAATTCTGGTGGGTCTTGTAAATCACCATCTATAATCATTGCTCCTTTTTTCCCTCTTACATTTGCAAGCCCTGCACTTACTGCTAATTGATGTCCATGATTTCTAGATAGTAAGATTCCCGTAAAACGATTGTCTTTTTCACATATTAATTTAATTAACTCAGCTGTTTTATCACTACTTCCGTCATTTATTAATATAACTTCGCATGAAAATTTAGTGCCATTTATTACACTCTCTAATCTTTGTATTAGTGTATTGAATACAGCTTCTTCATTATAAAGAGGCACTATTATAGATATGTCTATGGAATTCAAAATATTTATTTTTGTTTATTTGAAATTGTTGTAAAACTATTCCATTTTTTCCTAAAATCCCAATTAATACTAAACCCTTTTTTTTAAGCCCTTTACTCTTGTAATATAATACTTACCCGAAAAGCTTTCTTAGTCAATTGTTAAAAAACACAAATTACTGCATTTCATAGAGAATTTTGGTTTTGTATCGACAAAACAGATATAAATTGTAGCTGATTCTTATTTTTACATTCTTATTAATCAATGTTTTAAAAAGTCATGAACAAAATTACCCCGTTTTTAATTGCTTTTTTTATGCTCGTTTTTACCAATTCGGCTCAAAGTCAAGTTGTCATTAACGAAGTATTGTCGTCTAATTCTACTATCAATCAGGATGAAGACGGAACCTACCAAGATTGGATTGAATTTTATAACACCGGTGCATCTGCTGTAAATCTTACAGGTTATGGTTTGTCTGATGATACATTGTTACCCTACAAATGGACATTCCCTAATGTTACTTTAGCAGCAGGACAATATCTTTTGGTGTGGTGTTCTGACAAAAACAGAACCAATCCCGCAAACCCATTACACACTAATTTTAAATTAAGTTCTGCTGGGGATTTAATTGTTTTTACAAACCCATCTGGAGTTTTAGTAAATTCGGTTCCTGCAACTGCACTTAATCAAAATATTTCCTATGGTCGTTTGCCAAACGGAACAGGAAATTTTGTGTTTTTTGCAACTGTAACTCCAAATGCTGCAAATGCTACTGTTGGATATAATCAACTTTTGCCTGATCCTACATTCTCACAACAATCTGGTTTTTTTACTGCTGGATTTAATTTGACTTTATCAACTACGGTTCCTGGTGCTACCATATTATACACTCTTGATGGTTCTGAACCAAAAGCTTCAAATCTTGGAGGAACAACTTATAGTTATAAAAACCAATATTCAGAACATGTGGGTGATGCTACTGGACCACTATTAACAAGTAGTTTCAAAAGTTTTCAGTATAGTGCTCCTATAAGTATTGTTGATCGCTCATCGCAACCAAATAAATTAGCGAATATTTCTACAACTTATAATTTTACTCCTTTTTATATTCCCACGGCGCCAATTTATAAAGCAACTGTAGTAAGAGCAAAAATTGTAAAAGCAGGTGCTTTAGATAGTAAAGTTGTTAGTAAAACCTATAATGTTAGTCCTCTTGGCGCCAATCGTTTTTCATTACCGGTTGTATCGTTAAGCATTGACGAAAACAAATTTTTTGATTACAACGATGGTATTAATGTTGCTGGTGTTGATTATGACAATTGGAGAATTGCAAATCCTGGTGAAGAATATCCTACAATAGGAAATGTTGCTAACTTCTTTAGAAGCGGTATGCCTTATGAAAGATTGGTAAATATGACTTATTTTGTAAATGGTGCCGAAGTTTTAAATCAAGATGTGGGGTTGAGAGTTCATGGTGGTTCATCAAGAGTTGCTCAAAATAGATCTTTTACTTTATACGCTCGTTCTGATTATGGAAATAGCGCTATGAATTATAAATATTTTACTGATAGACCATTTGATAGTTTTACTGGTGTTGTATTGCATAATTCAGGGAATGATTATAATCAATCATTATTTAGAGATGCACTTTGTCATAGTTTGGTAAAATCTTTAAATATTATTACCAAAGGATATCAGCCTACAGTTACACTTGTTAATGGAGAATATTGGGGAATATTAAGTATCCGTGACAAAATTGATGCTGACTTCTTTTCTAGAACATTAAATATTCCTAAAACACAAATAGATGTTTTAGAAGATGGATATAATGTAATGGAAGGTGATAATGTTGACTATTTAAATATGATTAGTTACCTGAACAGCAACTCTTTAGCAACTCAAGCCAATTATGATTATATCAAAACTAGATTAGACCCAGAAAATGTTAAGGATTATTTTATCTCTAATATTTTTCTATCTAATGCCGATTGGCCATCAAATAACATTGTTTATTGGAGAAAAAAAACTGCAGCATACGAACCTAATGCTCCTTTTGGACAAGACGGAAGATGGAGATGGTTGTTTCACGATTTAGATGATACTTTTGCCATTGGAAATAGTGATATTGGTCGAAATACTTTAGCAATTGCTACAGATCCAGTTGGAACACCTTACCCAAACCCACTTTGGTCTACATTGGTTTTACGTAGAATGCTTGAAAATCCAGGTTTTAAAACAGAATTCATCAATCGCTTTGCAGATTTATTAAATACATCATTTCTTTCTTCAAGAATATTAACGCGTCTTGCCGAAATGAAAGCGGTTTTAGCACCAGAAGCTCCACAGCAATTTGCAAGATGGAAAGCGCCTTGGGATAATGGTGATTGGAATTATTTTCTTGATAATGAAATCAATTTCACCAACCAACGACCTGCCTTTCAGAGAGATCATATTCGTTCTAAATTTGGAATTGCTTCCAATATAAATGTAACCTTGAATGTATCAAACATTGCTCATGGGTATGTAAAAATGAATACCATTGATGTAAAAGTTGGAACTCCCGGAATTGTTAGTAATCCTTATCCTTGGACAGGTATTTATTTTTCTAATATTCCCGTAACTGTAAAGGCAATTGCAAATCCTGGTTTTGTTTTCAGTCACTGGACTGGTGCGTCTTCTAGTACAAATGCCGAGATAACTATAGTTTCTGGAGCAAATTTGAGTTTAACGGCTGTTTTTGTCCCTGAAACAATTCCAACAAGTCAACCAATCTATTTCTGGATGATGAATTCAGCAATAGCAAATAATCTTCCATTAGAAACTTTAACTACAACTTTCAAAGCTGGAACAGTTGATGGTTCTATTCAATATCAATCTTGTTTAGTTGGTTACCCTTTTACTTCTACAGATATTAATTGGAGAAAAGCATCTATGGAAAGACGTAACAGTCCTACTGATGTAAATTATATTCCAGCAGCAAATTCAAATATTGCTTTTAATTTAAGCGATATGAGAGGAATTCAAATCAAAGAACCTTTAGAAAATGGAAGTTTGAAAAACACATTAGTTTTCAACTTTTCAACAGCAGGAAAAAAAGAGATTAAGTTTTCGTTTGCTGCTATAAACGAGTTAACAAATGCAACTGCTATCACTATAGATTATTCTGTAAGTTCTGGCACTCCTATTTGGGTAACAAGTGGATTAACTTCTAGTTCGTTGCCATTAACGGCTGCTTATCAGTTGTTTAATGTTGATTTTTCAGCTATTACTACTGTAAACAATAATGCAAATTTCAAAATTCGTTTGAGATTTACAGGTACAAATATGACTGCAGATACGGGTGCAAGAATTACTTTTAATAATTTTGCGGTTCATGGTACTCAAACTTTAGCTGTTGAAGAAAACGCTGTATTAAATCTTTCTGTTTTCCCAAATCCATTTACAGATGTTGTGAATGTTGTAGGAATAAACGAAACTCAAAATGTTTCATTTAAATTATTTTCTGTTGACGGAAAAGTAATTTATAATGGTGAGGTAGTAAATAACCAAATCAATTTAAATCATTTATCAGGTGGCATCTATATGCTTCAATTATCTTCTGATGAAAAAGTAGAAACTATAAAAATAATTAAGAGATAATTTTTTGTAAGATATTTACAAAAAGGGTTGATAGCATTGCTATTAGCCCTTTTTTTTGATGTGATTTTTAACAGTTCTAAACGTGCTGTTCATCGATTTTATGAGCTATGTAACGACTAAAAAAAAAGCTTTGGTTTATAAGTCTTAATTTTATCGTTTTAATCCTTTTTCCTTATGAAAAATTTTATTTTTGGGGCATTTTTTTTGTTCTCAATCGCATACTCTAATTCGATATTCTCTCAAAATGTTGTCATTAATGAAATGATGGCATCTAATACGAATTCGATTCAGGATGAGGATAGTAGTTATCAAGATTGGATTGAAATATATAACAATAGTGCATCTTCGATAAACTTAAATGGATTTGGTCTTACAGATGATGTGTTGTTGCCATTGAAATGGACATTCCCGAATGTTTCTATAGCAGCTGGACAATATTTAATTATTTGGGCGGATGATAAAAATCGAAGAGTTCCTGGAAGTTCTTTACACACCAATTTTAAAATAAGCGCAACAGGAGAAACACTTTTACTTACAAATGCTTCTGGTTTTACTATAGATACAATGACTCCAGCTTCATTGCAAGCCAACGTTTCCTATGGTCGTTACCCAAATGCTACTGGTCCTTTTGTATACTTTGGAACTTCTACGCCAAATGCAATAAATGCAAATTCAGGTTTTTCTGGTGTATTAAATCCTCCTGTTTTTTCACAAAATAGCGGCTTTTTTACTTCAAATGTAAACTTAACAATTTCGTCACCAGACGCAGGAACAACTATTTTATATACACTTGATGGTTCAGAACCTAATGAAAATAATTTAGGAGGCACAACATATTCATACAAAAATCAATACACACAATTTCCGGGTCAAGCAACCGGTCCATTATTGAACAATAGTTATCAAACGCTTCAATATGCTGCACCATTAACAATTGTTGATCGTTCTTCTCAACCCAATGATGTTTCTGCAATGTCATCAACCTTTAGTTTTGACCCAACTTATATTCCTTCAAGCCCTGTTTTTAAGGGAACAACAGTTAGGGTAAAAGTGATAAAACCAGGATATTTACCAAGTACTATAGTTACCAAAAATTATTTCATTTCTCCTCAAGGAAGTAGTAAATTTTCTTTGCCTGTTGTTTCAATAAACTTAAATGAAGATCGTTTTTTTGATTACAATAATGGAATTTTTGTTGCTGGTATAGATTTTGACACCTGGAGAGCTGCAAACCCAAATGGTTCTGCAAATGCTAGTTTAGCAGGAAATTATTACCGTGAAGTAAATGATGAGCGTGTAGGAAACATGAGTTATTTTGTAAATGGTGTAGAAGTAATAAATCAGGATGTAGGATTAAAAATTCGTGGTGGAGTTTCCAGAAGATTTGAAAGCAAATCACTTACTGTTTATGCAAGATCTAATTATGGCGATAGTACATTAGATTACAAATTTTTTCCGAATTTACCTTATAACAGTTACGAAAGACTTACACTTTCTAATTCCGGAGGAGATTTTAGAAATACCATGTTTAGAGATGCCTTATGTCATGATCTTTCAAAAGAGTTGGCGCCAGAAAAAGAAGCCTATCAACCTTCTATTGTTTTTGTAAATGGGGAATATTGGGGAATATTGAATCTACGAGAACGATTTGATGATAATTATTTTAAAAGAGTTTATAATACAACCGCTACAGATTTCTTAGAAAATGATGGTGTTATAAAAGAAGGTGATGCTACAAATTATAATGCATTAGTAAGCTATTTGAATGCTAATTCTTTATCAAGTCAAGCCAAATTTGATTATATTAAAACTCAAGTAGATACTGAGAATGTTACGGATTATTTTATTTCGAATATTTTCTTCTTGAATGAAGATTGGCCAAATAACAATCAATTTTTCTGGAGAAATAAAATTGCTTCCTACAACTCAACTGCGCCTTATGGATTAGACGGTAGATGGAGATGGATGTTTCATGATATGGACAATACTTTCTCGTTTGTGTTTGGAAATATGAATTCTAACAGTTTACAAACTGCTACTTCTGTAGATACAAATGGTTTAAATCCTGCTTGGTCTACATTAGTTTTAAGAAAACTACTTACAAATGCTACTTATAAAAATGATTTTATTAATCGATTTGCTGATTTATTAAACACTTCTTTCTTATCAAATAGAATTGTATCTAGAATTTACAGCATGCGAGATGCAATATATCCAGAAATTCCGGGCCATATTTCAAGATGGGAATCACCTGTAGATATTGATGATTATGATTATGCAATTGGCTATGAAGAAGATTTTGCCAATGCAAGACCTGCTTTTCAAAGAAATCATATCAGAAGTGTTTTTTCCATTTCTTCAAACCTCAATGCAACTCTTAATGTTTCTAATGCAAATCAAGGTTACATAAAAATAAATACAATTAACATTATAGATGGAACACCCGGTATTACAGGAAATCCTTATCCTTGGACTGGTATTTATTTTAATAATATTCCTTTAAAATTAAAAGCAATTCCAAAACCAGGATATGCATTTAGTAATTGGACAGGTGCATCAAATAGTACCAATCCAGAAATAACAATAACACCAACTAGCAATTTTTCAATAACAGCAGTTTTTGTTCCCGTTTATACCGAAACAAGTGTGCCAATATATTTCTGGATGATGAACGGAAATATTGTAAATGGAGCTCAATTGACAGAACTACATTCTACTTATGAAGTAATAACTCCAGATGGTGAAATACATTATCAATCTTGTATTCCTGGATATCCATTAACTGTAGGAAATCCAAATTATGGAAAAGGTTCAATGGAAAGGAGAAATAACCCAACTTCATTAAATTATATTCCTTCTGTAAATGGAAATCTTGCCTATCCAGCAGATATGAAAGGCTTGCAAGTAAAAGAACCTTTACAAAAAGATGGGTTAGAAAATATAATGATTTTTGATTATTCAACAAAAGGATATAAAAAAATAAAATTTTCATTTGCGGTTGTAAACGAATTAACAAATGCTTCTGCAATTGCAATAGATTATTCAATAAATTCTGGATCTCCTAATTGGATTACTACTGGCTTGGTAGCTACATCATTGCCATTAACATCAACATTTCAAATTCAACAAATCGATTTTTCAACAATATCAAATGTAGATAACAATCCGAATTTTAAAATTCGTTTTAGATTTACTGGTACTAATATGACCGCTGATCTTGGCAATAGAATTACTTTTAATAATATTGCTGTTCATGGTGTTCAAATGCCTTTAACTTATCCAACTCCAAATGTATTTGAAGTTGGAACTACAATTACAAATCTTACTCCATCCATTTCTGAAGCTATAACAAGTTACAGTATTTCACCAAGTCTGCCAAGTGGTTTGAGTTTTAATACTTCTTCAGGGGTAATATCAGGAACACCATTAGTAAGTTCTCCAACTACAACATATACAATTACTGGTACAAGTTCAACAGGAAGTTTCCCTTTTGATGTTGTAATTACAGTTAATAATAGTGTAACCCCACCGACAAGTTTAAGTTATAATTCACCAAATACTTTTACTAAAAATAGTGCAATTGTTAGTTTGTTTCCAACTGTTACGGGAACTGTAACTTCTTATTCTATAACTCCTAGTTTGCCCACTGGATTGGCTTTCAGTACTTCAACTGGAGTAATTTCTGGAACACCAACGGTTTTAGCAACCATAAATACCTATACCGTTACGGCTAACAATTCTGGTGGTTCGACTACGTTTGATGTGGTGATTACAGTGAATGATGTGGCACCGACAAGTTTAAGTTATAATTCACCAAATACATTTACTAAAAATAGTGCAATTGTTAGTTTGTTCCCAACAGTTACGGGAAC
>JAYTNO010000132.1:0-23773 GCA_043748275.1 Flavobacterium sp.
TTGAATTTTGATTCAATTAAGTCGCCAATAGTTCCAAAAACGCCAACTATTAAAGCAATAATTATCCATATTGTGGTTGCGCCTTCAATATAAAATTTAGATATTAATAAACTGGCAATCACACCAAATACAATGCCTCCAATAAAACCTTCGATAGTTTTTTTTGGTGAAACTTTTTCAAATAATTTATTCTTACCTATTGTTTTTCCAACAATAAATGCAAAAGTATCGTTGGTCCAAATTAAAATAAAAATACTAATGATTATTTTCGGATTGTAACCTCTTATTCCAAAAGGAATTTTTGTAATAAAGACAAATGGTAAAATAAGATAACCTAAAATGTAGATGTATTTTAAGTAATTTTCTATTGGTTTTTGAATAGTATTAAATAAAAAAACAATCAATTTGATAGAGACAATAAGTGAAAAAGTCAATACCAAAACATCAATAATTCTATCTGTTTTTAAATAATAAAAAAGGACAAAGATTACTGCTGAAAGAAACAATGGGACTATTTTTTTTATTTGTATTAACGCACAAAATTCTGATACTGCAAGCAATAGGAATATTCCAAATAAAATAAAAAATGTTACCGTAGAATATTGAATAGAGGTAATTAATAAAAGAATATAAACCGCTCCAGACAATGATCTTTTGAGAGTTTCATTCATATTACAAGTCTTCTAAAAGCAATAAATAAAGATTTTTTGCAGAACTTCCGTATTGTAGAAAGTCTTCATCTTTAGCTTTTTCAAAATATTTAATTGTTGTAATATTAGTTGGATAATCTTTATCGTATTTCTTTTTTATAGCACGAAGACCATCACTTTTACTTTCGAGAATTTGACTTGTTGTAGCAAGAATTACGATATTTATTGGTAAATCGTTGGGTTTGTTTTGCTTGATTTGATTTGAAGAAAACAAAATAGAACCTTCTTCTGCAATTAGATTCTCGCAACTAGCTAAAAGAAATTTTGGATTTTTTATATCTTTATAAGTAAGTTTGTTTTCGTCAAGCATACTATATAGTTTAGGCTCATAACAAGCTGCTTCACACTCAAACCAATCATTTTCTTCAAGAATATTTTCAAACTGTTCTTTTACTTCAGCAAGATTTTCACAGTATAAAAACTTTCCTCCATTTTTTTTAAAATTAAATGTAAATTTTTCATCAGCTGGTGCTGACAAACTAGCTTGCAAATTATTAAATTCGCTTTCTTTATCCTCGTTTGAAGCATCATTACTAGTACCGAAAAATTTTCTGAAAAGACTCATAAATAATATCCAAATTGGTTAAAATGTTTTGGAAAACATTCAAAGATAAAAAAATCTTAATTCAAAAGTGTTTTTTGAATTAAGATTTTTAATAAAAATTTATTTTGTTATTATTTATAAAGCCGTTTCTTCTTGTAAATTAGAATCAAAAGTACGTTTACCAAAAATAGCTTCTAGGTCATCTTTAAAAATAACTTCTTTTTCTATCAGAATATCAGCTAGTTGGTTTAATTTGTCTTTGTTTTTTTCTAAGATTTGAATGGCTCTTTGATATTGACTTTCAATCAATGAAGAAATTTCTTTATCTATTATCATTGCTGTATCTTCTGAATAAGGTTTTGAAAAATTGTATTCTCCTTGACCTGATGAATCATAATAAGTAACATTCCCTATTTTATCATTCAATCCATAAATAGTGACCATAGCACGAGCTTGTTTGGTTACTTTCTCTAAATCACTTAAAGCACCAGTTGAAATTCTGTTGAAAGTTACTTTTTCAGCAGCTCTTCCACCCATAGTTGCACACATTTCATCTAGCATTTGATCAGGACGAACAATAAGTCGCTCTTCTGGCAAATACCAAGCAGCACCAAGACTTTGACCTCTAGGAACAATTGTTACTTTCACAAGAGGTGCAGCGTGTTCAAGCATCCAGCTTACAGTTGCGTGGCCAGCTTCATGTATAGCAATTGCTTTCTTCTCGTCTGGTGTTACAATTTTATTTTTCTTTTCTAATCCACCTACAATTCTATCTACAGCATCTAAGAAATCTTGTTTGTCTACAGCAGTTTTATTATTTCGAGCTGCTATCAATGCGGCTTCGTTACATACATTTGCTATATCTGCACCAGAAAATCCAGGAGTTTGTTTAGCCAAAAAGTCGGTATCTAGACCTTCTACTTTTTTTAATGGTGCTAAGTGAACTTCAAAGATTTCTTTTCGTTCACGTACATCTGGTAAGTCTACAAAGATTTGTCTATCAAAACGGCCAGCACGCATTAATGCTTTATCTAACACATCTGCTCTGTTTGTAGCTGCCAAAACAATTACATTAGAATTGGTGCCGAAACCATCCATTTCTGTAAGTAATTGGTTTAAAGTATTTTCACGTTCATCATTTCCTCCAGAAATATTATTTTTTCCACGAGCACGACCAACTGCGTCTATTTCGTCAATAAAAATAATTGCTGGCGATTTTTCTTTAGCTTGTTTAAATAAATCTCTTACTCGAGAGGCACCAACTCCTACAAACATTTCAACAAAATCTGAACCCGAAAGTGAGAAAAAGGGTACTTGTGCTTCTCCCGCAACAGCTTTTGCCAGTAATGTTTTTCCAGTTCCTGGAGGTCCTACAAGTAAAGCACCTTTTGGAATTTTACCACCGAGATTAGTATATTTTGTAGGGTTTTTTAAAAATTCTACAATTTCTTGAATTTCTTCTTTTGCACCTTCTAGTCCAGCAACATCTTTAAAAGTTGTTTTGATGTCGTTTTTTTCATCAAATAATTTAGCTTTAGATTTACCAATGTTGAACAATTGTCCGCCACCGCCACCACTAGAACCGCCCATTCTTTTCATTATAAAAAACCAAACTCCTATAATGAAAACAAAAGGCAAAATGCTTACTAAAATTTCTGTCCAATCACTTTTTGGTAAAAAGGTATAGTCTTTTAGTTTGCCTTCTTTTACAGCATTCTCTAATTTATTTTGAAAAATTTCATCATTTCCTATATCAAAAACATAATGAGGACCTTTTGTATTTGGTCTGTTCAATAAATCTTTAGCGACTGCTTTATGAATAGGTTTTTTTACAGCTTCAGAATTCAAATAGACTTCTGCCTCTGTTTTATTATAAACTATAACTTTTTGAACATCACCATTTTCTAAATAAGAATTAAATTTAGAAGAGGATGTTTTTGCAGCTTCTTGAAAACTAGATCCACCAGTAAAAACGCTGATGAAGATAAATACCAGTATTATCCCTGCATAAATAATATAGGGACTTACTTTTAATTTATTTGGATTTGGCTTATTATCGTTAGACATTTTTGGTTTGATTTTTTAGTATTTGTTTGCAATTGTTGTGATTTTTGCATCACCCCAAAGACTTTCAATATTATAATATTCACGAATGTGTTTTTGAAATACATGAACTACAATATTCACATAATCCATCAATACCCATTCGGCATTATCTGCACCTTCTACGTGCCAAGGTTTGTCTTTGATTGCTTTTGAAACTGTTTTCTGAACAGAGTTAACAATTGCATTAACTTGAGTGTTCGAGTTTCCGTTACAGATGATAAAATAGTCACAAGCTGAGTTATCTATTTCGCGTAAATCTAAAATGTCAATATCATTTCCTTTTACTTCTTCAATTCCTTTGATGATGTTTGCAAGTAAAACATCATTATTTGTTGCTTTTTTAGCCATTTATTATTTTTAATAATCTATTTGCAAAGGTATCATTTTTTGTCATTAATTTTGAACCTTAACATAAGATTAAATTCTGTTTTATTTATATTTTACAATGAACCTAATCAAACTCGATGCCATAGACTCTACAAATGAGTATTTAAAAGAATTGTCTAAACAAAATAGTTTAGAAAACTATACTGTTGTTACTGCTGAGAATCAAACAAAAGGCAAAGGTCAAATGGGTGCTATTTGGGATTCTGAAAAAGGTAAAAACCTTATAATGAGTATTTTGATTAAAGAATTTTTGATTTCTTCTAAAGATGTTTTTCAACTCAGTATGTTAGTTTCTGTTTCGGTAATTCAAACTTTGGAAACTTTAGAAATACCTAATTTGAAAATCAAATGGCCTAACGACATTTTGTCAGATTCTAAGAAAATAGGTGGAATATTGATAGAGAATAGTTTCAAAAATGAGGGTGTAATTGTTTCTGTTGTCGGAATTGGATTAAATGTAAATCAAATAAATTTTGATTTATTGCCAAAAGCATCTTCAATGAAAGTAATAATAAACCAAGATTTTGACAGAAATTCTGTTTTAGAATTGATTGTTAATACCTTAAAAAATAATATTAAATTTCATTCTCAATTTCCAAATCAAATTGAAAAAATATATATAAAATCACTTTTTAAATTTGAAATTTTAATGCCTTTTCAGGATCTTTCAAATCATCAATTTATGGGAATTATAAAAGGAGTTTCAAAAACTGGAAAAATTAAAATTCAAATTCAAAAAGAAGATAATATCGTTAAAGAGTATGATATTAAAGAGATTATGATGCTTTATTAAATAATTATAAAATAAAAATTTCTCCTAAGTAAAACTTAATTAAGGCATTATTAAACAACAATTCGTATTTTGATTGAATCAATTCTGCTTGTGTATTATTAAACATCATTTTGGTATTATTTAATTCGTTGATGTTTATTTTTCCTAATTGAAATTTCAATTCATCTGCTTCATAACTTTTTTGTGCAAATTCATAAGCAATAGTTGAAGATTCATTTTTTTTGATGGCAGTTTTGGTATCGGTAATTGCTTTTAAAACTTGTTTTGATAATTTGTTTTTTACGATTTCAGTATCAATTTTAGATTGTTTATAATCCATTTTTTTTGTTTTAATCTTAGAATAAGTTTCTAATTGATTAAAAATAGGAATAGATAAATTAAATCGTATTGAACGTGAAAAATTATCATCTACCTGAAAATTTGTAGGATCTAATAGTGGGTCACGAGTAAAATTGGTAGCATAAAAAGCACGTACACTCAAAACCGGATATAATGCAGCTCGTGCAATAGATAGAGATGTTCTTGCTTTTTTCTCCTTCAATACACTCATTGAGTATAATGGGTTTAATTCGACTGCTTTTTTTGTCAAAGAATATTGGTCTTCTTCTAAATCAAGATTTTTAGCTAAAACTAAATTTGGTTTTATTAACTTGATTTCTTTTTCTAAAGGTATATTCATCAATTGTTTGATAGCGATGTAATTATCAGACAATCTGTTTTCATTATTTAGCAAATTGAGTTCTTCTATTGCTTTTTGAGATTTGAGCTTAAAAACCTCACTTTCAGCTATAACTCCTGAATTAAATTTCAATAATGCTAGTTCCAATTGCTTGTCGCTCGAATTTATTTCTTCTTTATTTGAAACAATAATTTCTTGTAAATACAAAATAGTAATGAATTTTTGTGCCAAATCTAATGTAATACCATTTTGAACATCTTGAATTTTAATTTTATTAATTTCGTGTTCTTGTTTGGTATATTTTATTGTATTTATAGCTTCAAAACCGGCAAATAAATTAAATGCAGCATTCAAGTTGCCTGTAAAATACTTTACATCTGTATTTGTAAATAAATTGGTATTTGGATTAACCTCTCTTCCCCAAGAGTTTCTGTTTTCGGCATTGGCATATACAGATGGAACTAATTTGCCATAACTAGATTTATATTGATAGAGTGCTGTTTTTTCTGAGTTTTCAGCACTTTTTATTTCTAAATTATTTTTTAAAGCTAAGTTTAAGCAATCATTAAAAGTTAATAAATCCTGACTAAAAATTGCATTAGAGAATATGAAAAAAGTAAAAAACAGTAATTTCCTCATAATGATTTAGTTAACACTATTATCAATTTTATCAAATAATTTTTTCCCAATATATTGATAGAGCTTCATTTCTTCAATAATTACTTCTCCTTTAAGCTTATATCCTGCTTTTAGGTTAATATTAGGATTATACTTATAAATTGTTGCCAAACAATAAAAACTTTTATCTACATCAGATGGCGAAACATAGGTTATTTTTCCTTTAATTGCTCCAAATCGGTAGTAATTATAAGCATCTAATTTTAGATTGATGTCTTGACCTTTCTTGATATAAGCTAGATCTTTTTCATCTAATGTAACTTTTGCATAAAAAGCTTCTTTTTTTGGAGCTATAATGGTAAGTAAGTCACCTTTGGCTAATATTTCTACATTTTGACGTGCATTAAATAAGTTAGATATTGTTCCATTAATTGTAGAAACAATAACCAGTTTACCCAATTCGTCAGAAATATAATCAAGGTTTGATTTGCCGTCTTTTATTTGTGCTTCTAGTTCAACTATGTCTCTTTGGTAATTCTGAATTTGATTATCTACATCTATAATACCACGCTTCAAGTCGTTTTTACTTCGTTGATAGTTGTTGTGCAAATTTTCGAAATCATAGTTTTTTGCAGAATAACTAGAATTTACATCTACTTGCCCTTTTTTGTTATCTAAATCTCTACTTTTTGTATCAGTCATTTCATATTTTGAAATGGCTCCTTTTGCATATAATATAGAATCGGTTTTAAATTTATCGGTTAGAATTGAGTTTTGTTGTGAAGCTAAATTAATTTTATTGTTCAAGGAACTAATCTCTAAAGCTGTTTTTTTACGATCGGTTTTATAAATATTAGATTGTATATTCAATAATTGAATTAATGAATTTTTTCGTTCTACAGTATTGGCAATCAATTGTTTGATAATAACAATCTTGTTTTCCATAGAACCAACATCTGTATTTAAAACTTCAAAATCTGATTTGGTTTTTTTGTTTTCAAGCACAAAAAGGGTATCTCCTTTTTTTACTTCTTGACCTTCTTTTACAAAAACTTTTACAACTTTAACTTCGTTTGGTGCATTGATTTTTAATTGAGGTGTGTCCGAAAAAATTTGACCATCTTTAAAATTTACCGAGTCATTAATGCTTAATGCAAAAAGTAAAACAACGGTAATAACCAAAAAAGTAATTAAAATTTTGTTTAAAACTTTAATAAAATTGATTGACTTCGTGTTGTAATACATAGAGTTCTCCATCGGTAATTTTGTATTTTTTAGAAAAATTAATGTTATTTATTGGCTCGTGAGAGATAATGATAAATGTTTTTTCGTCACTATCTATAAGTGCTTCTACTTTATTTCTTGATTCTATATCCATACCAGATAGTACTTCGTCAAGAATAATAATTTCAGTTTGAGCAAATAATGCTCTCATTAATAATATTTTTTTTCGTTGTCCCGTAGAAAGGTTTTTTCCATTTTCGTTGATTACAAAATCAAGTCCATCATCTTTTGAAGCAATAAAGTCATAAAAATTAATTTGTTTTGCAACATCCAAAATTTCTGAAATCGAAATCTCTTTTCCTAATGCAATATTACTATGTATAGTATCGTTGAACAAAATATCTTCATTGGTTACCAATAGAATTTTGTCACCCATTTTTTCGTTATCATAAAACTTTTTATCCTTATCATTTATCAATATAGAACCTGAATTAGGATTATAAAGTGTCGTCAAAATTTTGCTAAAAGTCGATTTTCCAGAACCATTTTGTCCTTCGATTTTTATTTTTTCTCCTTTTCTAATTTTAATATTAATGTCTTTCAAAACCAATTCATTTGGCATATAACCATAATTTATACTTTGAAATTCTAATTTATCAATAGTAAAATCTTTTATACCATTATTTGCAACTACTTTGGATTGCTCATCAAAATCTAAATATCTTTTTAGTATAACTTCATTTTCTTGAAGCGTCATATTGTCATCTAAAATGCCTTTTAATGATGAAAATATTTTTGATGACAAAGCAATAAATGTAACAATTTGTCCTAGTGTAATAATTTGTGTTTCTATTGCAGATTTTGTCAAGAATACCATAATAAATACCGAAGAGACAATAACAATTACAGAAACTACCAATTTGTTTATTAAGTCAACATATCCATTTCTAAGTTGAATATTTAGATATTCGTTGATGCTTGAGTATATTTTATTTGAATGAAATCTTTCGATTTTAAAACTTTTAATAACTTGGATTCCTTCTACTTTTTCCATCATTTTTGAAATGAAATCAGCTTTACGAATATATCGTAGTCTTTCGTTTTGTTTGAGATAGGGTGTAATAAATTTAAACCAAAAAACAAACAATATCATTACTGCTAAAACTATTAGTGTAAGGGTTTTGTTGATGAAAAATAAGATACAAAGTGAATAAACAGATACAATTAGGTCAACCAATATTCCTGTAAAAAACTTCATAAAAAAACTTTTCAGTTTCATAGAATCGCTAACACGTTCCATCAAATCTCCTTTTTTATAAGAATGAATATAAGCCAATGATGAACTATTTATTTTCTGATCAAAAGAAAATAGAAAGTATCGATCTAAGGCATTTCCTAAGTGAATGCTTACAAAGTTTTTATATAAAGTTGTGAAAATGTCAAATATTTTATAAATACCCAATCCTATTGCAAAAAGCACTAGCGTATTCATATTATAAGTAGGCAAGACATTATCAATCAAAATTTGATTTGTAAAAACTGCAATTTGTGCCGTTGTAGCAGAAAAAAGAGCTGCAAAAATATAGATATACCAAAGTTTTTTATATTCTCCCAATTTTCTAAACAATTGCCAGTATAAACTTCCTTTGTCTTCTTCTGGATAAGAAACAGTAGCTTCTTTTTCTTTGTTTATTTTTACAGTTAGAATTAAGGGAGAATTATTTTTTAATTTTCCTTTATCAAGTTCTAATGTTTTAAAGTTAGTAGGTACTGCAGCTATCTCTTGATTTTTTATCAAATCATTAAGAAAATCTTTTTCTGCTGAAGCATTTTTAAAACCAAAACTATCTTTTAAATATTTAAAATAAGTGAGTTTATTAAAAAGTACTGCGTGGCCATTATCTGCTAATGCTGCATGAAAATCTATATTATATTCTTGTAATTCAGAGGTACAAATAGCCAAAATCTTATCTTCTGCTTCTGCTAAATCCCAAAGATTTTTTGTAAAAAAAGCTTTGTTTTTTAATTCTTGTAACGACAAAAAATATTGACTTCCTTTTGTTGGATCGTAGATTTTTAGTTTTTTACCTTTAAGCTCGTTAACAACAACATAATTTGTTCCGTTTTTGTGTTTTATTGGTAAAATAAATGGGAACAACTCTTTTATATCTGATTCATTTCCATTTAAATAATTAAAATCTAAAAGTTTGTAATTGGCTTCAAAGCCATTACTATTAAAGAAATCTTTAAGATCAGAGATTCTTGAGCCTTTTTGCTCTAAAGGAATGTTTTCTTCAATATATTTTCGAGAAATATTCTTCTCATATATATTAAATACAGTTTTGATAGCGCTTATTCCGCAATCATTACTTTTTAGCTGTGGATCTGTTTTTGGCATAGATTATGGGGTTATATCTTGTCCTAAATTTTATGTTAACTAAACATTAAGTAATAGTTAAGCAATAATTTTTATACAATATTACTTATTATTTTACATTTAGTACTAAATTTTTCTATGACTAACCTGAAAAGTCGATTAAATGATGTTTTTGTAGATAAATATTTTTTTTAAAGCAAAAAAGAGGCTTTTAGAAATTACTAAAAGCCTCTTTTTTAATTATTTAATATTTTTATAACTTATGCATATTCTCTGCTAATGTCTCTATAAATTTATTAATTGGATTTTTAATCATCATAGCCATCATTGCATTAAACTCACCATCAAAAATAAGTTGTACTTGCGATTTATTATTTTCTGCGCTTTCTATTTTAGCGGTAAGGGTAAAAGGGAGTTTATCACTTGCAGCACCAAGAATTATTTTGTTTGGCGCCATTTTTTCTTTCATTTTAAGTTTAATTTCTGGCATACCTTTCAATCCGAAAATAAAAGCATCGTCACCAATAACTTCAAATTTCGCAATACTATCTGGCATTAATTTTTCGAAATTTCTTACATCACATAAAGAATCAAATAATTGTTGAGCTGATAAATCTACAGTTACCTTAGGACTTTCTAAATTCATTATATTTTTTTTATTTTTATACTTCTATACCCCAAGAATCAGGTGCAACGCTCCATTCTTTTAGAGTTAATTGTTCTTCTTCGGTGATATATCTTTTTGCTACAGCAAGATTTAATAAGTTCTCATAATTACTCAAGGTATATAAATCCAAATGTGCATTTTTGAAATTTTCTTCTGCAACTTCAAAACCATAAGTAAATATCGCAACCATTCCTTTTACATTAGCACCAGCTTCTCGCAAAGCCTCTACAGCTTGCAAACTACTGTTACCTGTACTAATTAAATCCTCAACAACTACCACATTTTGCCCACGCTGAAGAAATCCTTCTATTTGGTTTTTTTTGCCATGTTTTTTGGGTTCTGGTCGCACATATACAAATGGTAATCCCAAATACTCTGCAACTAGCATACCAATGCCAATTGCTCCTGTGGCAACACCTGCAATAACATCAGGTTTACCGAATTGTTTTTCAATGTTTTTAGAAAACTCTTCTCTGATATAATTTCTAATAGCTGGAAATGAAAGCGTTAGGCGATTATCGCAATAAATAGGAGATTTCCATCCCGAAGCCCAAATAAAAGGATTTTTAGGATTCAATTTAATTGCATTTATTTGCAAAAGCAATTCGGCTGTTTTTTCGGCTGTGTCTTTATTAAAAATCATAATACAAATGTATAAAGTTTTTGTCAACGATAAACCTTTTTTTTTAACGAATGAAATCGTTAAAGAAACTGATTTTCAAATATTTTTACTTGAAAGTACTGATATAAAGAAACTTGTAATTAAAATGTTTAATAACAAAATTACAAAATGTTATTTATATTATCCAGATGAAAAGGTAATGTTTAAGAAATTGAAAGAAAAAATCCCTGTTCAAAAAGCGGGAGGAGGATTAGTTTACAATAATAATGGTGAAGTTCTTTTTATTTTTAGAAACGGAAAATGGGATTTACCCAAAGGAGGCAAAGAAAAAAAAGAAAAAATGAAGAATTCGGCTTTGAGAGAAGTCGAAGAAGAAACAGGAGTAAACAAACTAATAATTACAAAAAAATTACAAAAAACCTATCATATTTTTAAACGAAATGGTATTTACAAGCTCAAAATTACAAATTGGTTTGAAATGAAATCAGATTATGAAGGAGTACCTGTAGGTCAAGCCGAAGAAGGAATAGAAAAAGTGGCTTGGTTAAATCCTGAACAAATTCAAGAGGCACTCATGAACTCTTATGAAAACATAAAATTACTTTTTGAAGAAGAGAAACTCCTTAAATAGGAGTTTTTTTTATTGCTAATTTTTAAAAATTTGTAAATCATAATTTAAAATTCATATTTGGCTTTACCTTTGCAAAATGAAAAACAATCATCATTCTACTAATATTCTACTAAATTTAGGTATCGAAAGTCTTAACGAAATGCAAGTTGCAGCTCAAGAAACGATACTTAACGATAATAATATACTTTTACTTTCTCCTACAGGCTCAGGAAAAACACTTGCTTTTTTATTGCCAATTTTCGAAATAATCGAACCAGAAATTGCCGGTGTGCAATGTTTAATATTAGTTCCATCAAGAGAATTAGGATTGCAAATAGAACAAGTTTGGAAAAAAATGGGTACCGATTACAAAGTTAATGTTTGTTATGGAGGACATTCTATAGAAACAGAAATTAAAAATTTGAGTAATCCACCAGCTGTTTTAATAGGAACTCCAGGCAGAATTGCTGATCATATGGATAGAGGGACTTTTAAAGTTGATGCTATTCAAACATTGGTATTGGATGAATTTGACAAATCGTTGCAATTAGGGTTTCACGAACAAATGTCTTTTATTATTTCAAGACTTTCAAAATTAAACAAGCGAATTTTAGTTTCTGCAACATCAGATATTGAAATTCCAAAATATACACGAGTTGTAAATCCTACCGTTTTAGATTTTATTCCTTCAGAAGAAGAGCAATCAAACCTAGATATGAAAATGGTTGTATCAAAAGAGAAAGATAAAATCAATAGTTTGTTTCATTTGATTTGTTCTTTAAAATCGCAATCGGCACTAATTTTTTGTAATCACCGTGATGCAGCAGAACGCATCAGCGAGACTCTAAATCAAAAAGGAATTTACGCCACTTATTATCACGGCGGAATGGATCAAGACGAACGTGAACGTGCACTTATTCAGTTTAGAAACGGAAGTGTCAATTATTTGGTCACTACAGATTTGGCTGCAAGAGGATTGGATATTCCAGAAATGAAACACGTTATTCATTATCATTTGCCTTCAAAAGAAGATGAGTTTACACATAGAAACGGTCGTACCGCTAGAATGTTAGCTACCGGAACTGCTTATATAATTACTCACGAAAGCGAGAAAAAATTGGATTATATCGATTATGGAATGAAAATTCTAACCGTTGATAATTTTACAACTTTACCAAAACAACCAGAATTTCAGACCATTTATGTTAGTGGTGGTAAAAAAAATAAACTAAATAAAATTGATATTGTAGGTTTCTTTTCTCAAAAAGGAAAATTAGAAAAAGGAGATTTAGGATTAATTGAAGTCAAAGATTTTATTTCTTTTGCAGCAGTAAAATCTTCAAAAGTCAAAGATTTTCTAAAAAACATTCGTGACGAGAAAATGAAAGGCAAAAAATATAAAATAGAAGTTGCCCGAAATGTCATTAAAAAAGAAGAATAATTCTAGAAATTTTGATTGCTAAATTCTAACCGAATCTGGAACAAGCATCTGATACTCGCCACCATTTCTGATGACATCACGAACAATACTAGAAGAAATATAAGAAGTTTTGGCTGCAGTTAATAAAAATACAGTTTCAATTTTTGATAATCTTCTGTTGGTGTGGGCAATAGCTTTTTCGAATTCAAAATCAGCAGGATTTCTTAAACCACGCAAGATAAATTCTGCTTTTTCTTTTTTGCATAAATCAATTGTCAAACCTTCGTAAGTTATGACACGAACTTTTGGCTCGTCTTTGAAAGTTTCTTCGATAAATCGTTTTCTATCTTCGAGCGAAAACATATATTTTTTTTCGGCATTGATACCAATTGCAACAATTACTTCATCAAAAAGTGAAATGCCTCTTTTGATAATATCATAATGACCATTTGTAATTGGGTCAAACGAACCGGGAAATATTGCTTTTTTCATTGATTTTTATTTTTTCCAAATGGGTTTTCTCTGTAATGCCAAACTAACTTCATTTTCGATTAAATCTGAAAAAGCCACATTAGCATAAGCAGCTTGTTGCGGAAATATACTTTGGGGTGATAAACCAGGATTGGTATTGATTTCTATAAAATGCGGAATATCATTCATAATAATAAAATCACTTCTAGAAAAACCTGACATTCCGAGTGCTTCATAAACTTTTTTGGCTGTTTCAAAAACCCGATTTTCTATTTCTGGTGAAATTCTTGCAGGTGTAATTTCTTCTGATTTTCCCAAATATTTGGCTTCGTAATCAAAAAATTCATTTTGAGACAAAATTTCAGTAATACCTAAAACTTTGGTTTCACCTTTATATTTTAAAACGCCTACCGAAACTTCTCTACCATTAAGATACGATTCTATCAAAATATCATTGTCTTCGGCAAAGGCAAAATCTAATGCTTTTTGAAAATCATCTATTGTAGAAACCATCGAAACTCCAAGAGAACTTCCTGATTGATTGGGTTTTACAAAAAAAGGTAAGCCTAATTCTTTAGCAACTTCTTTACCGTCAACTGCATCACCTTTTGTTAAATAAATTGATTTTGCTTTTGGAATATCAAATTTAGAAAGAACTGATAAGGTGTCTCTTTTATTGAAAGTTAAAGCTGATTGATAAAAATTACATCCTGTATATGGCAAATCTACTAATTCCCAATAGGCTTGTAAATGACCATCTTCACCTGGAGTGCCATGTACGGTATTTATAGCTACATCAAAAGTAAATTTCTGATTGTTTTTTGAAAATGAAAAATCAGATTTATCAATTTGAAATTTTTCTTTATCTATGATACAATACCAATCATTAGGCAAAATATGAACTTCATAAGGAATGTGTTTAGTTTTATCAATTTGATTCAGAATGAGTTGACCACTTCGCAAAGAGATTACAGATTCGTCAGAATATCCGCCCATAACTACAGCTACGTTCATTGAGGTAAAATTTAAATTCTATACAAAAATATCATAAAAACCTTTAGTATTTATATCTTTGCTACAAATAAATATATATGAGTTTACGAGAATATCTTACAAGCAAAGTTTTTTTTATACAAACGTTGATTGCACTCGCAATTATTGCTGTTTTGGGTTATTTATTTATGCATTGGTTAACGTATACTACTCATCATGGGGAAGAAATTGCTGTTCCGGATTTACGTAAAATGAGCGTAATGCAAGTGGAAGAGAAGCTAGACCAACTCAATTTAGAATATGTACTTTTAGATAGTGTTGATTATAAAAAAGACTACCCAAAACATAGTGTTGTAGACCAAGATCCAATTGCAGGTGCTAAAGTAAAAGAAGGAAGAAAAATATATATAAAAATTAATTCGTCTGGTTTTAAAACAGTTAGACTTCCAAATTTAATTGAGAAAACTTACCGTCAAGCTGTTCCAACTCTAAAATCATTAGGATTGGAGGAAGGAAAAATTATTTACAAACCTTATTTAGGTAAAGATATGGTTCTAGAAATGCAATTGAATGGCAAGAAAATGAATCCTGGAGATAAAGTCTTCAAATCATCAAAAATAGATTTGGTTCTTGGAGATGGTAAAGTAGGATTTGAGGAAGAAACTAAAACTGACAGTATTCCTGTTACTGAAACTCCTGTCAATGCAGAATAAAGAAAGTCTAGAATTAGAAGACGAATTATATGAGCATTTTAGATTTGATGTTCCAAAAGGGCAATTGCTTTTGCGAATTGATAAATTTTTGATGAACTTGATTCCAAATGCCACTCGAAATAAAATTCAGCAGGCAGCAACAGCAGGTGATATTTATGTAAATGATCTTCCGGTTAAATCAAATTATAAAGTAAAACCTCTTGATGTGGTGCGAATAATGCTTTCGCATCCACCATTTGAAAACCGAGTTGATCCAGAAAATATTCCGCTAGATATTGTTTATGAAGATGCAGCTTTGTTACTTATCAACAAACCACCAGGTTTGGTTGTGCATCCAGGTCACGGAAATTATACCGGAACTTTAGTAAATGCTCTTGCTTATCATTTTGAGAATTTACCAATGAATAGTAGTGAACGCCCAGGATTAGTGCATCGAATAGATAAAGATACTTCTGGACTTTTGGTCATTGCAAAAACTGAGGCAGCAATGACACATTTGGCCAAACAATTTGAAGCCAAAACCTCTGAAAGAGAATACATAGCTATTGTTTGGGGAAATGTAAAAGAAGATGAAGGTACAATTGAAGGTAATATTGCACGTCATGTAAAAGATAGAATGCAAATGGCTGTTTTCTCTGATCCTGAAATAGGAAAACCTGCCGTAACCCATTATAAAGTTTTAGAACATTTTGGATATGTGACTATGGTTTCTTGTATTTTAGAAACAGGAAGAACACACCAAATTAGAGTGCATATGAAACACATTGGTCATCCATTATTTAATGATGCTCGATATGGTGGAGATTTAATTTTAAAAGGAACGACATTCACCAAATACAAACAGTTTATAGACAATTGTTTTAAAATTTTGCCACGTCAAGCATTACACGCAAAAACTCTTGGATTTGTGCATCCAACAACTGGAGAAATGATGCGTTTTGATACAGAATTGCCAGATGATATGAAGGAATTAATTGAGAAATGGCGTGGATATTCTAAAACAAATATGACTGACGATGAAGAATAAAAAAAAGAGATACAAACAATTGTATCTCTTTTTTTTTACGAATAATTTTTTCAATTAATTTAATTCAGCAAAAGTATCACCTTGTTTAATATCTCCAGATTTGTACCCTTTATTAAACCAATACATACGTTGTTCTGAGCTTCCGTGAGTAAAACTATCTGGAACTACGTGTCCTTGCATTTTGCTTTGAATTGCATCATCACCTACAGCATTTGCTGCACTTAATGCTTCTTCTATATCTCCCGGTTCTAGAACTTGATTCATTTGTTGGTTATAATGTGTCCATAAACCAGCATAAAAATCGGCTTGAAGTTCTAAGGATACAGATAATTTATTAGCTTCAGCTTCAGATAAACCTTGTTGTAATTGTCTCACTTTTGCAGATGTACCTAATAAAGTTTGAACGTGGTGTCCAACTTCGTGAGCAATTACATAAGCAGTAGCAAAGTCTCCACCTTCTGCGCCAAAACGAGATTTAAGTTCTTCAAAAAAAGCTAAATCCATATATACTTTTTTGTCTCCAGGGCAATAAAAAGGACCTGAAGCTGCTGTTGCAGAGCCACAAGCGGTTTCTACATTACTGGTAAATAATACCATTTTTGGATCTTCATAGGTCATCCCGTTTTCTTTGAAAATTTTTGTCCAAATATCTTCTGTATCAGCAAGAACAGTTCCTACAAATTCACCCATTTGTTTATCCTCTGGAGATAATTCTTGAGTTGTTTGTTCAGTTTGTTGACTCTGCCCTTGTTGCATTTGTTCTAGAATTGGAGTAAGTTGTTGAGCATTTTGACCTCCAAAAACATTTAATAGTAAAATTACAATTCCTATTAATCCTCCGCCAAGAGCTACTTTTCCTCCTGATACACCTCTGCGATCTTCCATATTATCGCTTTGTCTTCTACCTATCCATTTCATATTCTTATAATTTTTTTAGTTTAATTTTCAATATTACAAAGTTAATTTTTTACTTTTAAATTGTTACCCAATTAGAAATTAATTGTTCTAATGTGCTTTTAACTATTGGTTTAGAGGCATAATCATCCATACCAAATTCTAAACATTTTTCTCTCTCACCAATAACTGTGCCAGCTGTCAAAGCTATTATAGGAATATGTTTTGTTTGTAATGCTCTAATTTTTTGAGTGGCTTCATACCCATTCATATTTGGCATTTGAACATCCATAAAAATAATATCGAAATTTAATTCTTTAAATTTTTCAACAGCTTCTTTACCATCAACAGCTTCAATTATGGTGCAATTTGGAATAATTTGTTTGA
The DNA here is from genome assembly GCA_043748275.1 of Flavobacterium sp. Classification (GTDB taxonomy): domain Bacteria; phylum Bacteroidota; class Bacteroidia; order Flavobacteriales; family Flavobacteriaceae; genus Flavobacterium. The sequence continues at coordinate 17,243 of JAYTNO010000132.1, forward strand.
TTAATGTTTTTGCTAATAGCATATTAATTTTATTGTCTTCGGCAACAAGAATAGTAAGGTTTTGAATTTTAAAATCAATATTTGAATAATTAATTGGTTTTTCAATAACTGTTAAATTATTTACATTGATTTCTATATCATTGGCTAATTCAAATTCAATTTCAAAGAAAAATTCACTTCCTTTACCATAAGTACTTTCTAATTGTAATCGGCTATTCATTAATCCTAAAAGCTGATTAGAAATAGATAATCCTAATCCAGTTCCGCCAAATTTTTTGGTTGTAGAACTATCTTCTTGTGAGAAAGCATCAAATATTTTTTCTTGATTATTTGTTTTTATACCTATTCCAGTGTCTTTTACAGAGAATCTCAAAAAAACTTTTGTATTATTCTTTTTTAAAGTTGATATACTAAATTCTATATTTCCTTTTTCTGTAAACTTGAGGGCATTGCTTAACAAATTTATGAGAATTTGTTTGATTCGAATATAATCACCCAAAATATAATTAGGAACTTGATTATCTATAGTAAGAATTAGATTTATTTGTTTGAAATTAGCTTCATATTGAATGAGTTCTTTGACTTGATGAGCAAGTTCAATAATATTACATTTCTCATTACTTAATTCTAATTTTCCAGATTCTATTTTAGAAAAATCAAGAATATTACTAATAACTTCCATCAATAAATGAGCCGATTGATTGACTGTGCTCATATATTTTTTCTGAATTTCTTCTAATTTTGTATTCATTAACAAATCTGTAAAACCAATAATTCCGTTTAACGGAGTTCTAATTTCGTGACTCATATTGGCTAAGAATTCTGATTTTGCTTTGTTAGCAGATTCAGCATATTCCTTAGCTTTTATTGCATCTTCAGACTCTTTTTGATTGGTGATATCAAAATAAAGACCACCAATGAATTCTATTTTATTTTTTTTAAGAACGGCTTCTCCAAATTCTTCTATCCAGATATATTCACCTGATTTTCTTTTTATTCTGTATGTTGAGTGAATTAATTTACCACTTTTTAAATCTTTCTTTTGTTGAGTAACAATAGTATCTCTATCATCAGGATGAATTAATGAAAGGAATGAGAGTTTATGATCTATAAATTCTGTTTTAGTATATCCTGTTAAGGCTTCTATTTTATCACTCAAATACACTTTAGAAGAAGTTTCATCAAATATTGAAAGATATACTGTTCCGGGAATGTTGTTTGCAATTAATTTAAACTTTTGTTCACTTTCATAAATTGTTGTCTCATTAAAGATACGTTCAAATGTAGCAGCAATATTGCTGGATAAAGTATGTAAAATGTTGATTTCATCTTCAGTCCATTCTCGTTCTATCTCACAATCATCTAACCCAATGAAACCTATAAAATCCTTTTTTATATATAACGGAAAAATTAAAATAGATTTAATATCGTTTGCTTCTAATAAATTACCAAGCACAGAATTCCCTAGATTTCTTGTTAATGTATTAAAAGGTTTACGGTATTTTATTTCATTTATAATTTCAAAAAAATCTTCTTTTGTAAAATAACGCAATGGTGTAATTTGAAGTTCAATATTTTCTTTACCCCATTTATATTTTTGTCTGAATAGTTGTGAAGTCGAGTTGTATTCGTAATAATAAAGGTGATCTGCATTGGTAACTTTACCTATAATTGGAAAAGTTTCTTTAAAAATATCAATACTATCTTTTATCATTAGGAATTTCTCGGTACTTAATGACATTGCTGAAAGAAGTTCGCTTTTATATGCCAATTTTTCTTCTGCTTCTTTTTTTTCAGTAATATCTAGAAATATTCCTTCTATATAGCTTATAGAATTATTGTTGTATATAGCATCACCAAATTCTTCAATCCAAGCGATATCATTATTTTTTTTATAAATTCGGTAAGTAAGGTGAAAAGGGATCCTGTTTTTTAAACTATTTTTTAAATCTAAATCATATTGTTTTTTATCATCAGGATGAATTAAAGATTGGTATGATATTTTGTTCTCAAGAAAATCTATTTTTGAATATCCTGTTAAATTTTCAATATGATTATTTAAATATATTTTAGAAAAAATTGCATCATTTTTAGATAAATAAATAGTACCAGGAATATTATCTGCCAATAACCTGAATTTTTCTTCACTTTCTAGAATGATTGATTCGTTGATATTACGTTCAATTGTGGATGATATATTTTTTGCCAAAGTTCTTAAAATGGTAATTTCATCAATACTCCAAACTCTTTCTTTGGTAGAATCATCAAAAACTAAAAACCCATAAACTTTTTCTTTTACTATAATTGGTAGAAATAGGATAGATTTTATTTCTAATGACTCTAGAAATTCTCTTGAGGCATTGTCTTCAATTTTCTTTACAATATTATGATAGGATTGATTATTTATTGATTTTTCTATTAAGAAAGAAAACTGATTGGCAGATAAATTTTGTAATTGATTATATGGTTTTGCAAAATCTTTTATTGAGGCCAACCATCTGTATTTTTGATTAAATGAATTGTTTTTATTATTTTTTTCAAAATAAGAAAGGTTATCCACTTTTATCACTTTTGCAATTTCGTTTAAGATGCCTTTAAAAATTTCATCTTCATTTTTATTCAGTAAAAATTTCTCTGTGTTTCTAGTAATTACGGTAAGGATTTCACTTTTGTAAGCTAAGTTTTTCTCTGCTTCTAATCGCATATTCGATTCAATAGTTAATGCAATTAAATCTGCAATAGAACGTGCAAAACTTATATCTTCATTATCCCATTCTTTAAATTTTGTATTTGTTTCAAAACTTACAATTCCAGAAAGGTTACCGTTTATAAATATAGGAGTGTCTAATAATGATTTTATATTATTTTTTGTTCCATAATCATTAGATAACTCAGCAGTAGTAATGTTTTCAGTAATATCTTTTGCAACTATTTGATTGTCGTTTTCTAAAGCTTTAAAATATTTTGGATAATGCTTTTCTTCTAATACAAAGTTTTTCTCAAAGCGATCATTTGTTAATTCATAAAGATTTTTGCAAATTATTTTGTTGGGTAAATATTCCCAAAAACTAACTCTATTAACATCAATAGTTTGAGAAGATTGTTTTAAAATATTTTTTAGGATATCATTAAAATCTTCAACATTTGTATTGCTTTTTGCAGTTAATATCTTGAGCTTTTCATTATATTTTTTGATTTTTTCATCCCTTTTTTGATTTTTAATCTCAATGGTTTTTAACTCTGTAATATCTCTAGCAATGACAGAAAAACCAATAATTTTATTCGATTCAGATCTATTAATGGAGACTCTTTGAGATACCCAAATAGTTTCCTTTTTGGTGTTAAGAATTGGAAATATTAAGGTTTGAAAATTTTCTATTGAATCATCTATGTTCTTATAAAAATTAATTACATTTTTTTTATAATCATCTCTTATAAAATCGCTAAAATGTTTAGTGGTAATTTTATCAATCGTATAACCTAGTAATTGAGTTGTGTAGTTATTAATATATTGAAAATGACCTTTTATATCTAATTCAAAAATCATATCGGTGGCAGTTTCAATTAGATTTTTATATTGATTTTGAGCAACAATTTGTTCGGTAACATCTTGTCCGATACCAATAAATAAATCTTCGGAGAATTTTTTATCTTTCCATTGAATGTATTTATAATCACCATTTTTGCATTTCAATTTTCGAGTATGAAGCCTATTATCTATAAATTCTAAATGATAATCTAAACCTATAAATTCGGGATCTTCTGTAAGTTCCCAAAAACCCATACCTAAAACATCCTTTGAATTATGGCCTAATATTTCGCTAATACTGTCATTGTAAAATAATAACTCTCCTTTTTTATTGGTAGCAATAGCCAACATATTACCTTTATTAACAATTTCGTTCGAAAAAAGGTATTTGTCATTTGTGTTCAAGTATGACAAATGTCTTGCATAATTGATTAATGAAATAGTAGTAACGGCATTAAATAAAACGACTAATAATTCAATTGTAATGATATTTTGAACATAATAAAAATACAATACCAATAAAACACTCGTTATAAATATCCAGTAATAGGCTATTTTTTTAAAAAGATTAAAAGAGAAGAAAATAAGTATTACTAACTCTACAATATAAATATATTGTAAAGGGTTTTGAGCAATGTTATAAAGTTTGAATATAAAATAAATTATAAATAAGGTAAAAAATATTTTTGGTAGTAATTTTCTTAAAAATGTTGGTTTTATGGTTAAGAAATAAAGAATAATAAATAGGATGCCGGTAATTAAATTAATATTTACAACATTCACCAATCGAACTTGATACAACTCCGCAATAAACTCTATAAGAGGTAGTTGTATTCCGAAATAAATAAGATAAAGTCGAAATTGTTCTATATTATTATCAGTAACAGAATAATTCTTTACAAATTCTGAGTTGTATTTTTTTGTGATTCTATAAATAATGTAGATTAATAATGAAGAAAAAATAAACACACTCAAGATAAACCACCATCTAGAAAAATTGATGGTTTGTAAATTTAAAGTTTCTAAAGATAAGGTTTTTAAACTAGAAAATGGCATCGCTAAAGTTTTGAACCTTAAAAATAAGATTAGAAAAAAGGATAAAAAACAATTCAATTTAAAAACCATAAAAAGCAATAAAAACTTTAACTAACTATAAAAATATTAAGTTGGAAATGTAATAAAATAAAATAAACAAATATCAAAACTGCAAATAAAGTTTCAATATTCTTATCAATATTGAAAAACCATTTAAAGAAATCTTTTTTTATATTTCTTCTAAAATAAATCAAAATAATAGCTTGATTTTTTTACTTTTACGATTCAATTATTATTTAAAAATGCAAATTACTCCAGAAATACTTCAAAAATTAGCATCTATTTTAGGTTCAACAAATGTTTTTACAGACCAAGAAACTAGAAACCATTATGGTCATGATGAAACCGAAGATTTTGTTTTTCCGCCAAGTGTAGTTCTAAAACCTGTAAACGCAAATGAGATTTCTGAAATAGTAAAAATTGCAAATGAATATAAAATACCGGTCACGCCAATTGGCGCTAGAACAGGATTGAGTGGTGGCGCTTTGTCAATTTATCAAGGTATTGGACTTTCGATGGAACGGTTTAATAAAATTATTGATATCGATTTGCAAAACCTTCAAGTTATTGTTGAGCCAGCTGTCATAACTCAAGTTTTGAGAGAAGCAGTTGCAGAAAAAGGACTATTCTATCCTCCAGATCCAAGTAGTCAAGGAAGTTGTTGGATAGGAGGTAATGTTGCCGAAAATTCTGGCGGTGCAAGAGCTGTAAAATATGGTGTTACAAAAGATTATGTATTGAATTTAGAAGTTGTTTTGCCAAATGGTGAAATAATTTGGACTGGTGCCAATACATTAAAAAATTCAACTGGATACAATCTAACTCAATTAATGGTTGGTAGCGAAGGAACTTTGGGGATTATCACTAAAATTGTTTTGAAATTACTTCCAAAAGTAAACCACAACGTGTTGATGTTAGTTCCTTTTTACAATGCCAATGAAGCCTGCGAAGCCGTTTCTGCTATTTTTAGAGCAGGAATTATTCCGAGTGCTTTAGAGTTTATGGAACGTGATGCTATCGATTGGACATTAAAATTTAATAATGATATCAATGTCAATGTAAATGATCAGACACAAGCACATTTATTGATTGAGGTTGACGGTAATTACCCAGAAATTTTGATGCTTGAAGCTGAAAAAATCATGAATGTTGTAGAGCGATTTGAAATAGACGAAATATTATTTGCCGATACTGATGATCAAAAAAATGCACTTTGGAAACTTCGTCGTTCTGTAGCCGAAGCGGTAAAAGCCAATTCAATTTATAAAGAAGAAGACACTGTTGTACCTCGTTTTGAATTACCAAAACTGCTTTTAGGAATTAAAGAAATTGGCAACAAATATGGTTTTAAATCTGTTTGTTATGGTCACGCAGGCGATGGAAATTTGCATGTAAATATTATTAAAGGCGATATGACTGATGCCAATTGGAAAACAGAAGTAACAAAAGGTATTAGAGAAATTTTTGAACTCACCGTTTCACTTAAAGGGACATTGTCTGGTGAACACGGTATTGGTTTTGTGCAAAAAAACTACATGGATATTGCTTTTTCTAAAACTCATTTGGAGTTGATGGAAAGAATAAAATATGTTTTTGACCCAAACGGTATTTTAAATCCAGGAAAAATATTTCCAGATAGTTTATAAAAAAAGCGCCAATAAGGCGCTTTTTTTAATCTCTTTTTGGTGTATTCTTTTTATCTCTTTTCTCTGCTTGTTTTTCTTTGGCAGTTTTAAGAGGTTCTTTTTTTACATTTTTCTTTGCATCTTGACTTTTTGCCATGGTATAGTATTTTAGAAGTTAATTTTCAATATTTAGTAAAGTAAAAGTAAAATAATTTATTTAAAGTCCCAATTCTTTTTTCACACTTTCTGAACACAAACTATCAAAAACTTTTTTTTGATTGG
>JAYTNO010000133.1:0-10560 GCA_043748275.1 Flavobacterium sp.
GAGGAATCTCATAAGCCTTTAACACAAAAATTAGAAAAAGTATAACATTACGGGAGCAACTAATGAGATTCTTCGTTCCTCAGAATGACAAAAGAGTACAACAGTTGTCATATCGAATGTTTATAATTTGTCAAATCCAAAATATCATACTACTTTAGTCCAAGCAATATATAGTCTCAGTAACAAACAACATCTCAAAAAACATTAATTCAATGATCATTTCCATTACAAAAATCGAGTTGATTTCATATACTAAACTTATTGCGTTTTTTAAGTTTAATGGTCAAATTATCAAAGTATTGAAAGAGTCAAAATGCAAAGCCTACAAAGTAACAGGCAATTGGAATGCGAAGGTTTGGTACACGATGACCTTATGGAATTCTGAAAATGACCTCCATGATTTTTATCGCAATGGGATACATCTTGAAGCAATGAAACAATCAAAAAAATTTTCCTCCAAAATTCAATCCCATCGCATTGAAAGTAAAGAATTGAAAAGTTGGAACGAAATGAAAAAAGTATTTGAAAGCAATCTTGAGCAAAATAAAAAAATAATCACAAATGAAAATTAATATCTTTATAACCATTGTTGCTTTTCAACTGATGAGTTGTTCAACTTCAAATGTTGGAAAACCAAGTATGCGAAAAACAGAAAACCCCAACATACCGATAGTATATACAAATGGTTTTAAAGACTACACCTTAAAATCACTATTTACCATTGATAATAACGATTCCATATACATTACCGAATTGCGATTTAATGCTGTAGAATCAGCAATGTATACTCAAAAATTAATGTACGACCGTTTTGGAAAATGGACAAAGGAAATCAAACAAGAACCCTATAAAAAACCTACCTTATTGTGGGAAAATGTAAAACTATATGACAATCAAAACAAATACTATACTGTGGCAGCATACGGAATAGAAAGTTATGATATTATATATGCTGCTGTTATGGTATATGATGCTGATAATAATGACTGCCTCTCTTCTAATAGCCCAGAACGACAAACTACAATTAACTATTTTTCTGAGGGGATTAAAAATTTGAGTACAAGCGAAACGTTTTACAATTTATATCATCAGCAATTTGATTAGATTTTAAATATTTTTTAAGTTGATTTGTTCAATTATATATTAAATCATAATATTAACAACGTCATTGTGGGGAACGAAACAATCACAACAATTTTTTGGGATACATTTAAAGATTGCTTCGTTCCTCGCAATTATTTTCAACTACCTTATTGAGAGGAGATAAGAGGTCAAAATATACTATTCAACAAATAAAAATAAAATTATGAAACCTGGATTTGAATATATTTTTACAAATAAAAATAATACAACATTATATGTTGGAGTAACTTCAAACTTACCAAACTGAATATTGCAATATATAGAAAAACATTATAAAAATTCGTTTTCAGCTAAATACAATTTGAATAAATTAGTATATTTCGAATCTTTTCAAATGATAGGTGATGCTATTGGTATAGAGAAACAACTTAAAGCAGGCTCAAGAAGCATAAAGTTGCAATTAATAAAAAAAAGCAATCCAAATTGGAATGATTTATATCAAGAAATAATAGATCTAATGATTGTTTAAACTAAAAACCTAAAAATAAATAATTATAACCCTTAACCAAATAAAAAAATGATCCGATTAATTAAAATGAGTTCGCTCCTAGTTTTTGCCCTTTTGTTGAATAGTTGTGCTTCTGGATATCATAAGATAAATCCAAAATCATTGTACTATAGTTCTAAAAGTGAAGTAAGTAATATTGTATTAGAATATCGATATGATTTATTAGAAAAAAAATACAAAAAGAAAGAAACGAATAATGAAGTCAAATTGGTTGCTATAAAAATCACTAACAATTCCGACAAAGACTTTGTATTTGGTAAAGATGTAAAATTGGTCTACGATACAACCAATGAAGCCTATATAATGGATACGGATAAAACATACAAAACTATAAAACAAAGTCCTGCCTCTTATTTATGGTATTTATTATTATCTCCTTTACAATTTTACTCTGGTACCGAAACCACTTCAAATGGCTATTATACCGAAACAAAACCAGCAAATTCTTTTCCAATTGGGTTAATTCTTGGTCCCGGAATAGCAGGTGGAAATATGTTGGCGGCTAGCAATGCTAATGAAAATTTCAAAAAAGAACTTACCGAATATGATCTGAATGGCAAAATCATCAAAAAAGGAGAAACAGCATATGGTCTAGTAGGGCTGTATTCTAAAAATTATGATGCTATTAAATTGAAAATTCAATAAATAGAATTCTTTTTTAATCCAAAAAAGTACATAATAATTGCAAATAATCTCCATAAAAATGACTAACTTTACTTAACTACAAACTCTAAAAAAGAATTCACAATGGCTTTCATAGACTATTATAAAATTCTTGGATTAGACAAGACAGCATCTGAAAGTGATATTAAATCAGCCTATCGAAAATTAGCTCGTAAATACCATCCCGACCTAAATCCTAACGATAAAGAAGCAGAACAGAAATTCAAAGAAATTAACGAAGCCAATGAAGTTTTGCGTGATCCAGAAAATCGCAAGAAATACGATACCTATGGCGAAAACTGGAAACATTCGGAAGAATTTGAAAAGCAACAGCAGCAGCAACGACAATATCAAGGAGGTAATCAACAAAGTTATTCTGGAGATTTTTCAGGAGGTGATTATTCTGATTTTTTTGAGTCTATGTTTGGTGGTAGAGCTTCTGGAAGTAGTAGTGGAACCAATCGATTTATAGGTCAAGATTTCAACGCCGAATTGCATTTGGATTTAAAAGAGGCCTATACTACCCACAAACGAACCTTAACCATCAACAATAAAAAAATCAGCATTACGCTTCCTGCTGGAATCAAAAATGGACAAACCATAAAAATTGCTGGTCAAGGTGGTGATGGCAGTAATGGTGGTCCAAAAGGAGATTTATACATTAGTTTTGTGATTGAAAACCATACCAAGTTCAAATTAGACCAAGACAATTTATATGAAACAGTAGATTTGGATTTGTACACCGCACTTTTAGGTGGCGATATTATGGTTGATACTTTTGATGGTAAAGTCAAACTCAAAGTAGCGCCAGAAACTCAAAACGGTACCAAAGTAAAACTCAAAGGTAAAGGATTTCCAGTTTATAAAAAAGAAGGGCATTTTGGGGATTTGTATATTACCTATGATATCAAATTACCACAACATCTTACTGAAAAAGAAAAGGAACTTATTAGTGAATTGGCTAAAGAAAGAGCAACATGAAAACAACACCTTACATCCCACTCTACTTATTAAGCAAACATTATGAAGTAGAAATGTCTTTTTTTACCGAACTCAAAGAAATTGGACTTTTAGAAGTAGTGGTTATAGAAGACGAAGCCGCAGTACATTATGATAAAATAAATGATATAGAGAAAATGATTCGCCTACATCACGATATGAATATCAATTTTGAAGGCATTGATGTCGTTTTTAATCTTTTGGCTAAAATAGAGTCATTACAAAACGAATTGTGGGAAACCAATACCAAATTGCAACGGTACTCACAAAAAGAGGAAGAATAAATTTTAAACAGGAAAAGCTACAAGCTTGCTTTCATACGGAAAAGCAAAATCTTCTATTGGATGATGGCTATCCAACCAAGCACTTTCATCTTGCTTTTTCAATACTATTGGCATTCGTTGTTTGTGATTGTGAATATAGGCCATTGTTGCATTGGCTTGAGTTGTCATAATCGTAAAAGTATTAAGTAAAGTACCTGTTTGAGGATCAACCCAATGACTATACAATCCCGCAATAGCAAAGAGATCATCTTCGCCATAAATAATATATTTTTGTTTGCTTTTTCCTTTAGGATCATTCCAATGCCATTCAAAAAAAGCAGTGACAATTACTAAGCATCGTTGGGTGGTAATGTCTTTATACGAAGGTTTTTCGGTTACGGTTTCAATACGAGCATTGAGCGTATGGTCTCTTATCTCAGAATCTTTGGCCCAGTGCGGAATCAATCCCCAAGAATACGATGTTTCAATAATATGTGGATTAGAATTGAGAATAATGGGTGATGCTTTATGCTCAAAACCATTAATAACTTCTGCTTGAAGAAAAAAATCGGGTTGATTTACTTTTGCCTGAAACCGCTTTTCTACTTTTGGTTTCGGGTCTTTTTGTTGCATATAGAAACACATCTTTTCTTTTTATATCAAAGTTAAGAAAAATACTAGTATAAGAAACTTAGTTTTTAACCACTTTATAATGCCAATACTGTGATGGTGATGTAAGTGTAATAAAATAGATTCCTGAAGCTTCACTACTAAAATCAACTGTACTATTGGTTAAAGTTTCTAAATGTTGGGTAGCAATAGTTTTTCCTAAAAGGTTTTGAACTTTCAAATCAAAATTGGTAAAGTTTTCATTACTCTGAAAATGTAGCATACCGTTTGTAGGATTAGGATACAAAACAATAGAATTTGAAGTTTGTTCAATGGTATTCGTTGCCAATGGCAAAGTAATTATACCTCCAGATTGTTGGTACAAATAAGCAAAAGCTTGGTAATATTGGTTGGCAATATTGGCATCATGAACAATCAGAGTGTTTTCATCATTCTTAGTTTCGGCAGAACTACTCCAATTATGAGAACCTAGGACTACCAAAGGATCTGAACTACTATTAAAATTATCGACCACCATAAATTTATGATGCATGATACTACTAGTAGCATATTGAACTGCGTGATTGGGAAGAATTCCTGCCTGAATGGTATAAAATTGATTACCAGTTGGAACTTGACTATCTACCAACACATTAATATTGGTAATTCCAGCATTGTATTTGTTTAAAACAGCATAGCGTATATCACTTCTGGTAATAAGCATGGTTGCAATATCTATATCACTGTTGGCACTGTTTATGGCTGCAACAATTTTAGCTGTAACGCCATCGCTTGGACTAAAATAATTATCAATTGTTTTACCTCCTATTGTATAGTGATGAGGAGTATTATCAGTTTTATAAGGTCCGAATTTAGATAATGATGCATTAGGAACAATTGCACTACTTCCCCACATTTCATTAAATTCTAATGTATAACCCAATGCTAGAGCTTGGTCTTGAATGACAATGGCACTATTTCTGTCTGGACCATCAATTTGTGAAGTAGTCCAATTGGTAGAACCTGTCCAAACCAAAGGTTTATTTACATCACTAACATTAGCATCAAAAACAACAAATTTGTTGTGCATAATACCATATTCTACAGCAGTTGGACTAGCAACTTTAGGAATACCAGCATTTAATAACGGAATCATCGAACTACTCGTGCTTCCATCATAAATCACTCGAACTTGTACTCCTCGATTATAAGCGCTATTAATAGCTCCAGCTATACTTGACGTTGAAGAAGGTGAATAGGAATTATAAATGGCAATATCTAACGTAGTGCTACAAGCATTAATATAACTGATAAGTTTATTATCTAAAGTATTAGATAGATTGATAGCATTTTGAGTTTGTGCAAATGTTATGTCTACAGGATGATTAAAAAAAACATCTATGGTTCCAGTTGATAATGATGGAGAAGCAAAATAACTGGTTTGCAAATCATAATTTGCACCATAGAGATAATAATATTGCAATTGAATGATTTGTGCTGGATGAATATTCTTCAAAACAAAAACATTTGGTTGACCAATTATTGGCTCAATTAGGATACTATTTTTAGTAAATGCATCAAATGCTTTTACACTAACTGGAATATCAAAAACGATTTGAGCATCAGTACTAGTATAGGTAATTATATAATCTTTTTCTTTAGTAGTGCGTTGTGAAAAAAGCAACATTGAAAAACTTATAAAAAATATAAGGAGAAACTTTTGTAAAAATGAAAACATTGGTATTTTTTTGCTAAGATAGCATAAATTGATTGCTTATATTTTATTTTTCAATTCTTGAGCATCAATCGAATCATGTGAAACATTATAAATAACGATTCCTTTCTTAATTAACAACAATTGTGGGGATTGATGCATTATATTAAATGTAGTAGCAATTTCGTTAGAAATAGAGCGATATTCCAATAAATCTAAAAAATATGGCGTAACTTTATCTTGTAAATCGAATTCATTTTCAAATTGTTTCAATGCCATTCGACTAATGCTACAACGCGTACTATGTTTGAAAATAAGTACCGGTTTTTCGTTTGAAAGCGTAATGATTTCATTCAGTTGTCCTAAATCAGTTAAAAGGATCCAGTTCATTTTGCTTGTTATTGGGGTTTGATTATCAGAATTCCCAAAGAGATTGTTTAAAAAACTCATTATTTGTCGTATTAAGTGCCATTTTGACCGATAGAAACATTAAAAAAAACATTAAAACAGTCATTTTGTCTTCTTTTCTAGATTGGACTATAATTTGACCGTTGCGTACAAAGTTAGAGAATTACTACAAACCAATTACTAAAATGATATTAAAATGAACATTAATAATTTTACGATCAAATCACAAGAAGCCATACAGCAAGCACAATTATTAGCCCAAAGTAATGGTCAACAACAAATTGAAAACGAACACCTACTCAAAGCCATCTTTGAGGTAGATGAAAATGTAGCACCATTTATACTCAAAAAATTAAATGTAAATGTGCCTCTTTTTCAACAAATTTTAGACAGCACCATTCAAAGTTTCCCAAAAGTTTCTGGCGGTGAAATTATGCTCTCACGAGTAGCCAATTCAACTTTAACAGAAGCTGAGATAATTGCCAAGAAAATGAACGATGAGTTTGTTTCTGTAGAGCATTTAATTCTGGCTATTTTTGGATCTAAAAGCAAAGTAGCACAAATATTAAAAGACCAAGGTGTTACCGAAAAAGGCTTAAAAGCAGCCATTGAGGAACTTCGTAAAGGAGAACGTGTTACATCAGCATCAGCAGAAGAAACCTATAATTCCTTAAACAAATATGCCAAAAACCTAAACGATTTGGCTAGAAATGGCAAACTCGATCCGGTTATCGGTCGTGATGAAGAAATTCGAAGAGTGTTACAAATTCTAACCCGTAGAACCAAAAACAATCCTATGTTGGTGGGTGAACCTGGAGTTGGTAAAACAGCCATTGCCGAAGGTTTAGCACATCGTATTGTAGATGGTGATGTGCCCGATAATCTAAAAGATAAAATTATTTTCTCTTTAGATATGGGTGCTTTAATTGCAGGTGCAAAATACAAAGGAGAATTTGAAGAACGTCTAAAAGCAGTTGTAAAAGAGGTTACGGCTGCAGAAGGTGATATTGTTCTCTTTATTGATGAAATTCATACACTTATTGGTGCTGGTGGTGGTGAAGGTGCTATGGATGCTGCCAATATTCTGAAACCGGCTTTGGCACGTGGCGAATTGAGAGCCATTGGTGCCACTACTCTAGATGAATATCAAAAATATTTCGAAAAAGACAAAGCACTAGAACGTCGTTTTCAGAAGATTATGATTGACGAACCTGATACCGAAAGTGCCATTTCGATTTTGCGTGGAATCAAAGAAAAATACGAAACCCATCACAAAGTACAAATAAAAGACGAAGCGATTATAGCTGCTGTCGAATTATCTCAACGCTACATTACCAATCGTTTTCTACCAGACAAAGCCATTGATTTGATGGATGAAGCAGCTTCTAAACTAAGGATGGAAATCAACTCCAAACCCGAAGAATTAGATGTTTTGGATAGAAAAATAATGCAACTCGAAATCGAAATTGAAGCCATCAAGCGTGAGAATGATGTAAGCAAAATTAAAGGTTTGAGTCTGGACTTAGCCAATTTAAAAGAAGATCGAAATGAAGTATTTGCTAAATGGAAATCGGAAAAAGATGTAGTTGATGCTATTCAAGCAATTAAAACAGAAATTGAAGATTTTAAATATGAAGCCGAACGTGCCGAACGTGAAGGAGATTACGGGAAAGTTGCTGAAATTCGTTACGGAAAAATTAAAGAAGCGCAAGAACGATTAGAAGTTTTGCAAAAACAATTAGCAGAAAATCAATCTGGCGGAAGTTCTTTAATTAAAGAAGAAATAACCCGCGAAGATATCGCCGAAGTGGTGGCCAAATGGACAGGTATTCCGGTTATGAAAATGTTGCAAGGCGAACGTGAAAAACTTTTGAAGCTTGAAGAGGAATTGCATCGTAGAGTGGTTGGACAAGAAGAAGCAATAGAAGCTGTTAGTGATGCTGTACGTAGAAGTCGAGCTGGATTACAAGATATGAAAAAGCCTGTAGGTACATTTCTATTCTTAGGAACAACTGGAGTTGGTAAAACCGAATTGGCCAAAGCATTAGCCGAATATCTTTTTGATGATGAAAATGCAATGACCAGAATCGATATGAGTGAATACCAAGAACGTCACAGTGTAAGCCGATTGGTTGGAGCACCTCCAGGATATGTGGGCTATGATGAAGGTGGACAATTGACAGAAGCCGTTAGAAGAAAACCCTATTCAGTAATTCTTTTAGACGAAATAGAAAAAGCACATCCAGATACATTTAATATTTTGTTACAAGTTTTAGACGAAGGACGATTGACAGATAATAAAGGACGATTGGCTGATTTTAAAAACACTATTATCATTATGACTTCAAATATGGGAAGTCAGATTATACAAGAAAAGTTTGAAAATCTAAAAGGTGGAATCGATGCAGCTACAGAAGCGGCAAAAGTAGAAGTCTTAGGATTGTTAAAGCAAACAGTACGCCCAGAATTTATCAATAGAATTGATGAGATTGTAATGTTTACACCATTAACAAATGCCAACATAACTCAAATTGTAGGCTTGCAATTAAAGAGTGTGACCAAAATGTTAGCGCTTCAAGGCATTACAATGGATGCTACTCCAGAAGCTATTGCTTATTTAGCTAAAAAAGGATATGATCCACAATTTGGAGCAAGACCAGTAAAAAGAGTGATTCAAAGAGAGGTTTTAAATGAGTTGTCTAAAGAAATATTAGCAGGAAAAATAGCTACAGATAGTATTATTCTTTTAGATAGTTTTGACGGGAAATTGGTTTTTAGAAATCAAACTGAGATGTAATTTTGAGATCGAATAAATTAAAAGCACCAATATTTATTGGTGCTTTTGTTTTATTTATAAAGACATGAAGATACGATGAATAGGTATCCCTACTCCTTTTTTTAAGATAACACTTTTGTCAGTAACTGCCCAAACAGTGGTCTCTACCATTTTTTTGGATTGATTGTCTTCAAAATAAATTTTAATTTTTGAATGTTCTAAATTGCCTAGAGCTTGAGCTCTATTAAGGTCATTGTTTCTTTGATAAATAGCTTTATCATCAGAAAGCACTTCTTTATCTGGGAATTTTAAAGAAATGATATTTTCTTTCTCTATGATTTCAAAATTTGGCGCCATAATACTAAAAATTTTAAATTATTGAATTGAGGATAAATTGTTTTGATATTAAGTAAACAATTCAAATGAAATATGCCCTACTTCAATTGAAAATTAATATACGAATTATTTAACATAAAATTACAAAAAGATAATAAATTAACAATCATATTCTAATATAATTTATCAAATATTAAATATTTAACAAAAATAGTACTATATTAATAATATGAATTAGCTCTTTTTAAATTTTCTTGAATTCTAAACACAACAATTTTACTTATTAAATCTAATGGCATTGGTTGATTTAAAGGAAATTGAACGGAACCTTTTCCTATTTTATATATAGATAATTCTTTCTGAAATGCAATATTTCCAGTAGGTAAAGCATAAAATCCAATATGATTTTTGAAAGCAGCAAAATATACCAGCATTCCGTGGTATTTATAAGCAGGCATTCCGTAACTTATGATTTCTTCCGCTTCTGGTGCTGCTTTTTGTATTGTATCTCTAACTTGTTGCAAAATTAATTGAACCTCATTTGGAAATAAGACTTTATATTCTTCAAAATTTTTGGGTTTTATAACATTCATAAATACATTTTAAGCATTTAATAAAGTAGCAATATCAAATTTTTTCATTTGCAAAAAAGCTTGAATTACTTTGGATGATTTTTCCGGATCATTCATTAAGTCCTTTAAAATACTCGGAATAATTTGCCAAGAAACCCCAAAAGCATCTTTGAGCCAACCACATTGACTTTCTTGACCTCCATTGGCAATTAACAGTTCCCAATAGCTATCTATTTCTTGTTGTGTATCACATTCAACTACAAATGAGAAACCTTCATTGAATGCAAATTCGTGATTTCCAAAACCATCCATTGCTGAGAAAACGCTACTATTTAATGTAAATAAAGAAAATTTTAATGTCCCACCTTCATAACGAGTCAATTCTTTGATTTCAGATTCAGGAAATAGCGTTGTGTAAAAGTTTACTGCACTTTCTGCTTTGCTATATTGTTTTCCAACAAATAAAAATGAGGGAATTATTTTCTGATGGTATCTTGCATAATCTCCTTTCATAATTTGCCAACAAACCCCAAATTGATCTTGAACAAAACCATACTTTTCACTCCATT
>JAYTNO010000134.1:0-48911 GCA_043748275.1 Flavobacterium sp.
TTTTTGAGGATGTTTATATAATTTAAACATTTATCACCGTTACTAAAATCAGCATTAAATTGTTTTTCTAAATAAGGCAACTGCATCTGAGGATTTAAAGCATTTTTTGCTTCAATCAAAAAATCATCTGTTTTTTTCTCACTATTGAAATTATATAACAAAGCTTCATTTTCATCAAGAAATAAAAAAGTAGGGTAGGCTTTTACTCCAAAACTTGCTTTAAAAAATTCACCTTCTCCTTTTTCGATATCTTGCCAAGCACAGATGAAATTTTTATTCATAAAATTAGCGACAGTACTATCTTTAAAAACTTCACTTTTCATTTTATTACAATGCGAACACCAAGTAGCATAAAGCATATAAAATACAGGTTTGTGTTCTGTTCTTGCTCTATTCATTACAGAACGGAAACCACTACTATCAAAATTGACTTCCTTTTGGGCATTTGAAGAAAAACAAAAAAGGATTGCTACAACAAAAAAGAATTTTTTAATAGGATGATTCATTTTTATAAAAATTATTATTCTAGTTTAATTCGTGTTACAAATATATTTTGTTTTTATTCAATAAATGTATTCTAAATCTGTTAAATTTAGTTAGAAGTTAGTAACTTTGACATTCTATATTCAACTAATGATATATCCAAAAATACCTTTAGCACAAAGCATCATTCAAATTTGTTTGGCAAAAGGTGTAAATCATATTGTTATTTCTCCTGGATCAAGAAATGCACCATTAACTATAGGTTTTGTAAACAATCCTGAATTTACTTGTTATAGCATAGCAGATGAGCGATGTGCAGCTTTTTTTGCTTTGGGGATTGCACAACAAATCAATAAAACTGTAGCAGTTGTTTGTACTTCTGGATCGGCTTTATTAAATTATTATCCGGCATTTGCCGAAGCTTTTTATAGTCAAATACCACTTATTGTAATTTCTGCTGATAGACCAATTCATAAAATAGATATAGGTGATGGTCAAACAATTAGACAAATGAATGTTTTTCAAAATCATTCATTATTCAATGCCAATCTTACCGAAGGAGAAACCACTGAAAACGATTTTAAAATAAACGAAGCCATAACAGTTTCTTATAATCAAAAAGGTCCAGTTCATATCAATGCTCCTTTTGAAGAGCCATTGTATCAAACAGTTAAGAAATTATCTGTAGATCCAACAATATCAGCATTTGCAAAGGTTTTTAAAAATATTTCTATAGATGATATTATTGCAACAACCAATATTTGGAACTCAGCTAAAAAGAAATTAATATTAGTAGGTGTCAATGAACCCAATTCTTTGGATAATGAAATAATTGAAGCAATTGCTACTGATTCCTCAATAATGGTGATGACAGAAACTACATCGAATTTACATCATCCAAGTTTCATTAATAATATTGATACCATTATAACTCCTTTTAAAGAAAAAGATTTTAAAGATTTTCAACCAGAAATACTCATTACTTTCGGAGGAATGGTAGTTTCTAAACGAATAAAAGCTTTTCTTAGAACGTATAAACCAGAACATCATTGGCATATAGACCCATTAAGAGCATACAATACCTACGGGTCATTGGCCCATCATTTTGAAGCAAATCCTAATGATTTTTTTCAACAGATTTTGCCTTTTACCAAAATAGTAGAAAGCGATTATTTTCAAAAAGGACAATCCATTAAGGCATTTCGAAGTATAAAACACAATGAATATTTAGACAAAATTCCGTTTTCTGATTTAAAAGCTTTTGAAAGTATTATTTCTAGTTTACCTCAAAATTGTATGTTACAACTAGGAAATAGTTCTACCATACGATATGCACAATTATTTGATTTAAACCCAACAATTTCAGTTTATTGCAATCGTGGCACAAGCGGAATAGATGGTAGTTCATCAACTGCAATTGGAGCAGCAGTTGGTAGTGGCAAAGAAACTATTTTGATAACAGGTGATATTAGTTTCTTGTATGATAGTAATGCTTTATGGAATCAATATATCCCAAAGAATTTTAAAATAATACTCATCAATAATGGTGGTGGAGGTATTTTTAGAATTTTACCAGGACATCAAGAAGATAAAGTTTTTAATACTTTTTTCGAAACTTCGCATTGTCTTACTGCTGAACATTTAGCAAAAATGTATCATTTTGAATATAGTATTGCTAGTAACGAAACAAATTTGAAAACACAATTAGATTTGTTTTACAAACAAAACAGTAAACCATCGATTCTGGAAGTTTTCACACCTACATTAGATAATGATAAAATTTTATTACAATTTTTTAAAGAATTAGTGTAAAATTTTATAAAAAATATCATTTTCTATTTTCTTTTACTTAATTTTGAGTTAATTAACACTATTAACTAAAATCATATTTGTTCATTATGAGTAAAAGAGACGAACTTATCGTAAAATACGCTGCAGATTTAAAAGATAAATGCGGAGTAGCACCCAATATGGATTTACTTACCAAAGTAACTATTGGTTGTGGTCCATCTATCTACAATGCTGATGCTTCTACAATTGCAGGAAGTCAACAGTCTGAATTAGATACAGTAAAAAACAATTTCTTAATCAAGAAATTAGGATTAAAAGATGGTCCAGAATTGACTAAAGCTATTGATGATGTTTTAGATAAATATGGTCGTTCTAATAAATCAAAATACAGAGCGGTAGTTTATTATTTATTGGCTGTTCACTTCAAAAAAGAAAGCGTTTATAAATAATATATAGTCTTCTAAAATTAAAAAGCGTTCAGATTTTGAACGCTTTTTTTATGTTTGAAAAACTTTTTTTTAATTTTTAATTAATTTTATTGTTTTGATATGGTCTAATTTTAAGAAATAGGTTCCTTTTTTTAATTCTTTTATAGAAATAGGAGTAGTGTTACTAATAGTAAATTCTTTCACTTTTTGTCCCAAAGCAGTATATATCTCACCATAAGAGTATTTTATTTCACTATCTATAGAAAAAGAATCTATTGAAGGGTTAGGATAAATAAATGTTGGTTGAATTTCAAAATCAGTGGATTTTAAATCAGAAAAATTGATTTTTGTTAGAAAAGGATAAAATTTAGTTTGACTTGTTTCAGTATGTTGAATAGTTTCAAAAGTAGATGAACCTCTTGCAATTCCAGAAATAAAAACATCTCCAACATTGTTTACAGACACACCATCACAACGATCAGTATCTGTACCACCAGCTGTTTTTGCCATTAAAATTGTTCCGTTAGAATTGTATTTTAATATTAAAGCTTCTTGATATATGGTTGAAGTTGTAGCAATATTATTTCCCCAGTTGACATTTTGTGAAGTGCTTCCTGCAAAATAAATATTACCAATAGTATCTAATGTAATAAAATTTCGTTTACCAATAAAAGCTCTTCCCGCACCAGGAACTTCACGAACCCATTGAAAAGTACCTGTTGAATTTAGTTTGGCGATAAAAAAGTCATAACCACTATTTGTTGGACCTTCGGCAACTATATTATCAAAAGTATAAGCTCCAAATAGTGTTGAACAAAAATACACTTCATCTGGAGTTCTAGCTTTGACTTGTGGGTCAGAACAAGTAATGTCTTGAATGTATTTTACCCATTGAAAAATTCCTGCTGAATTATATTTTGCAACATAAGTATTATAAGATAATGTTGTTGGAGCACTTACTCCTGCATAAATAGCATTTGAAGCTGCACAACCTCCTGCAGTATAAATATTTCCTTCATTATCAACACATACAGACGAAACAACATTAACGTGTTGTTGTGTAATGGTCAAAAGAATGTTCCCGTTTGGATCTAATTTATTAACATATGAATTATTAAAATTATCATAGCAGATATATAATAAATCATTGCTATCAACAGCTAAAGATTTGAAATTACTACAATTTGCAATTTCTTGATACCATAATAAAGTTCCGTTTGAATCAAATTTTAAAATAATTTCATTTTCACCTTGAGCGCTTGTCGATATTGTTACATTGTCTATAGTCATTGATTGAACATAATCTGCTGCAACATAAATATTTCCAGCTGCATCAGCAATCATATTATAAACTTGTGCTTTGCCTGTAAAGGTTTTACTCCACAACAATACTCCTGAAGTACTATATTTATTATAAAATACATCACCAAATATATCGCCATAATTATAGACATTGTCTACAAATCCAGCCAAATATATGCTACCATTATTGTCACAAGTTGTAGGATAACCTATTAAGCTTGGGTTTGAATTAAAATTAATTTGAGGAGTAACAAGCCATTCAAAAGTTTGTGACGAAACTACAATTGAAAAAAAAAGAAGTAAAAGAGTTGTTGTTTTTTTCATATAAAATGCTTTTAATCACAAATCTACAAAAAAAACTATTCGAATTTGAAATTTAATTACGTTTTTAAAAATCGTTTCTTCCAATATTTTTTGCCATAATCACAAAAAATTTCTTCTCCCAATTGTATCTTTTTGATGGCAATGAGACAAACATTTTCATTTTCATCTAATGCTATTTTGGCATTATTTTTCAATTCAGATTTAGAAAATCCAATTGCATCATTAGCATATTTTGCAAAACATTCGGTATTCTTGCAATCTAAAATACTACCGTTTATTAAATTCATAAAATAGGCATCTTTTCCTTCTTTTACTCTAATTTCTACTTCTTTATCAGATAAAATTTCGCCTTTAAAAATGGCAATTATTTCGTCTTTATATATAGGTATTGCTGTAAAAAGGCCTTTGCCAGCATTGATTATTTGTGATTGCGACACATACAAATAATCAGATTCTAGAGAATCAATTGCATTTGAGTCAAGACTATATTTAGGAGTTTTCATGATTAGAATTTCAATTTCAAAAGTACAAAGAAGTAACCTAGTATTTTTATTTTTTAGGTTGAGAACTATTTCTTATTTTAAAACTTCGAAAGTTTGTACCTTTGCCCTTTAAAATTTTGCAATGATTGAAATAGGAAAATACAATACGCTTACCATACTTCGAGATACCAAAGTAGGATTATTTCTTGGAAACCCAGTTACAGACCCAGAAGGAATTGAAGATATTCTTTTGCCTAATAAATATGTTCCTCAAAAATTTGATATTGGTGATGAATTGATTGTTTTTGTCTATTTAGACCACGAAGAAAGACCTGTTGCCACAACACTTGAGCCTTATATTTTGTTAAATGAGTTTGCTCTTTTACGTGTCAATTATGTCAATCAAGTTGGTGCTTTTATGGATTGGGGAATGGAAAAAGACATTCTTGTTCCATTCAAAGAACAAGCTCGACCAATGGAAAAAGGCAAACGGTATTTGGTGTATTTGTATATGGACGAAAAAACCAATCGACTTGTAGCTTCTAGCAAAACCAATCAGTTTTTGAATAATGAAAACCTAACTATAGAAAAAGGAGCAGAAGTAGATTTGATCGTTTCTCACATCACCGAATTAGGAATAAATGTTATCATCAACGAAAAACACAAAGGTCTTTTATATAAAGATGAGGTGTATGATGATGCTATTAGAACCGGAGATCGAATGATTGGTTATATCAAAAACATTAGACCTGATAATAAAATTGATGTTTCGCTTCAAAAACAAGGGTACGAAAATGTAGAACCCAATGCTGAAAAAATCCTTGATGAACTTCGTGCAAGTAGAGGTTTTCTAAGATTGAATGATAATTCGCATCCAGAAGATATAAAAACAGTTTTAAAAATGAGCAAAAAAACCTTCAAAAAAGCAATAGGAGCACTGTATCGTGAGAAATTAATCGAGATAAAAGACGATGGAATTTATTTAATAAAAGAATAAATATTCTAATTAAAGTACTTCAATTTTTGGATTAATTTTCAATAATTCAGATATAAACTCTTCGCTATTTTTGGGAGAAACATATACATCTTCTAATTCTTCATTAGAAATAATAAACCCTTTAGTATCCAAAGCAGGTTTCATAGTTACCGGTACGTTCAATCCTGAATAGTATCTAATTTTTTGTATTTTTTGTATATTGATTTTACCACGAAAAGGTCCAGAACGATACAACAGAAAATGACTTTTTATTACATAACGAGTATCAAGTAACACCCAAATAATGATGCCAATTACCAGTGAAATAATTAGCATTGGAATTAAATTTAAATTCTCTTTTTTAATTCCAATAATAACCAATGTTAGTAATAGAAGTACAAGTGTCCAAAGGATGGAAACTGTAAAAGTGTTTTTTGAAGAAAGGAAGCGATTCATTTGTTTAGCAATTTCATTTTTTTATTTAAAATACCCATTAATTCAATTTTCAAATGGGTAAAATCTAAAAAATGGTTTATTTTTACGCTAAATTAATATAATTTGTAATATGATTGACTGGAAAACCGCAAAAGATTTTGAAGATATTACCTATAAGAAATGCAATGGCGTTGCTAGAATAGCATTTAACAGACCAAATGTGCGTAATGCTTTTCGCCCAAAAACCACATCAGAGTTGTATCAAGCATTCTATGATGCACAAGAAGATACTTCTATTGGTGTTGTTTTATTGTCTGCCGAAGGTCCATCAACCAAAGATGGTGTGTATTCTTTTTGTAGTGGTGGCGATCAAAATGCAAGAGGACATCAAGGGTACGTAGGAGATGATGGTCAGCACCGTTTAAATATTCTTGAAGTACAACGATTAATCAGATTTATGCCAAAAGTCGTTATTGCTGTTGTTCCAGGTTGGGCAGTTGGTGGTGGACATAGTTTGCATGTGGTTTGTGATATGACATTGGCAAGTAAAGAACATGCTATTTTCAAACAAACCGATGCCGATGTAACCAGTTTTGATGGTGGATATGGTTCTGCTTATCTAGCCAAAATGGTTGGTCAGAAAAAAGCAAGAGAAATTTTCTTTTTGGGTAGAAATTATTCGGCACAAGAAGCAATGGATATGGGAATGGTAAATGCCGTTATTCCTCATGAAGAATTAGAAAGCACAGCATACGAATGGGCACAAGAAATATTAGCCAAATCGCCAACATCAATAAAAATGCTCAAATTTGCAATGAATTTGACTGATGACGGTATGGTTGGTCAACAAGTTTTTGCTGGAGAAGCTACTCGATTGGCGTATATGACAGAAGAAGCCAAAGAAGGTAGAAATGCTTTTCTTGAAAAAAGAAAACCGAATTTTGAGAAAAAATGGCTGCCATAACAGCAATTTTATAAATCCATAATCCATAATTAATATTTTTAAATGGAAAATTTTACTAACCAAACCATAGATACAACCCAATTACCAAGATTTGAAGAAGTTCAATTTTCTAGTTTGC
Organism: Flavobacterium sp.; assembly: GCA_043748275.1. Lineage (GTDB taxonomy): Bacteria > Bacteroidota > Bacteroidia > Flavobacteriales > Flavobacteriaceae > Flavobacterium. The sequence continues at coordinate 7,304 of JAYTNO010000134.1, forward strand.
ATCCTTCTTATTGGAAAGTTTCCTTGATATTTATTGCAATTCTATTTTTGATACTTTGTACGGGATTAGCTTATGGTGTTTTTTTTGAACCCAAAATTGCGATTTATAAATTGGAATTATCAATATTATTAATCACTTTTATCATACTTGTGATTGTTTTTTCTAGAATTGGATTTCTAAAAAAAGGATTTGCTTTTAGGAATCACGATGTACTTTATAGAAGAGGCATTATTGCAACCAATACTATCGTAATCCCTTATAATAGAATACAACACGTGGCTTTACACGAAGGAATGATTTCACGTTTTTTTGGGTTAGCAAAAATTGAAATTTTTACTGCCGGTGGTGATTCAAGCGATATTGAAATTCCAGGAATTCTAAAAGAACAAGCCGAAAACATCAAACAATTATTAATGGGTAAAATTCAAAAGGAATTATAATGGATACCCAGTTTGATAAACCACAACGTCAATCCGAAATTGGAATTTTGGTTATGTTTATTGACGCAATTCAACATTACGGACGTGCTTTTTGGCCACTATTAGTAATTTGGCTTTTCAAATTTAACGAAATCAATAAATGGTTTTTTATATTCGGAATTCCTACTATTTTACTAATAATTGGAGCAATTGCCTACTTAAAATATATTAACTTTACTTTTTATTTAGACCATCAGAATAATGAATTTATTATTACAAATGGTATTTTTAATAAAACAAAAACTGCTATTCAACTGCATAAAATTCAACAAGTTAATATCAATCAATCACTAATTCAAAGAATAATTGGAGTGTATACACTTGATGTTGATACTGCTGGAAGTAATAATAAAGAAGGTAAAATTAGAGCTATTTCACATCCTTTAGCATTAGAATTAAAATCGCGATTATTAGATAATGAAAAGAGAATTTCAAATAATGTAATAGAAAATGCAACAGATGAAAATAGTTTACAAATAGAGCAACCATTTATAAAAATCAGTTTATTGAGTTTGATTAAAATTGGGATTACATCCAATTATGTAAAAAGCTTTTCGTTGTTATTGATTTTTTTCTTAACAGTAACCGAAAACATTAATAATTTCACCGGAAGAGATATACTCAATGATGGAAATGTTCAAAATTATGTTAATGAAAATTTCATTATTCAATCTGTATTAATTGGTATTTTTATACTCTTTTTGATTGTATTATTAATCAATTTGGTACGTATAATAATTAGATATTTCAATTTCAAAATCACAAAACAAAAAGGTTCATTATTGATGCATTTTGGGTTAATTAATACCAAAAGCACTATTTTAAAGCCAGAAAAAGTTCAAATCACAGCAATTACTCAAAATTATTTTCAAAAAAAAATGAATATTTTAGAGTTAAAAATAAAGCAAGCAACTGGAGGAGTAAAAGAAGAGCAAAAAGCAGCAATTGAAATTCCGGGTTGTAATATTTTTGAAAAAGACGAAATTTTAAAACTTATTTTTAATCAAATACCCGAAAAAGGAGTCATGCTAAAACCTAATTTTCGTAAGCTAGGATTTGCATTATTTATTACAATAGGACTACCTTTGTTAGGATTCTATTTTTTTAGGGTTTATAATCCAACAGATGGATTGCAGTTAAATTATGGAGTTCCGTTTTATGTTTTTTTTATGACATTGATACAGTATTTTTTTTATAAAAACCATCGCCTTTTTATAAACGAAAAATGTATTATCAAACAAAGTGGCGCTTGGGATATTACTAATGAGATCATAATTCCGAGTAAAATTCAAGCCATATCAACTTCACAATTGTTTTGGCATAAAAGCCTTAATATTGGTACGTTAACTCTGCATACTGCTGGTGGAAATCTAACCTTGCAACTGGGTGATTATAACAAAATTAAAGAATATATTAACCTTTGGTTGTACGAAATTGAAACGTCTGATAGCAATTGGATGTAAATAAATTAAATTTAAAAATAACATGAAACATTGGATTCAAGCCGCAAGATTACGAACATTACCACTTTCGGTTTCAGGAATATTAGTAGGAAGTTTTTATGCCATGTCACAATCATTGTTCAATTGGAAAATTGTGATTTTTGCACTTTCAACTACATTAGGATTACAAGTATTATCTAATTTTGCCAATGACTATGGTGATGGTATAAAAGGTACAGATAATGAAGATCGAGTAGGACCAAAACGAGCCATTCAAAGCGGAAACATAACACCAGAAGCTATGAAAAAGGCTATTATCATAACTTCTGTTTTAACCTTATTTTCTGCTATTTTACTGATTTATTTTTCTTTTAAAAATCACAATTTAGGATTTTCTTTATTTTTTTTATTATTAGGAATTCTAGCCATAGCATCTGCAATACGCTATACAGTTGGAAACTCAGCCTATGGCTATCGTGGGTATGGTGATATTTTTGTTTTTGTATTCTTTGGATTAGTTAGTACAATGGGAATCTATTTTATGTTTGCAAAATCCTTAGAAAACGGATATTTATTATTACTGCCAGCGACTGCAATAGGTTTTTTGAGTGTGAGTGTTTTGAATCTCAATAATATGCGAGATGAAATCTCTGATCGTAAAGCAGGAAAAAATACGATTGTTGTAAAAATAGGTGTGGCAAAAGCAAAAATGTATCATTATTTTTTAATCATCACGGCAATGATTTTGGTTTTGCTTTTTGCTTATTTGAGTGATTTTCATTTTGATCAATATATTTTCATAGTTGCTTATTTCCCATTAACAAGTCACTTAATCAAAGTATATAAAAATAAAGATGCAAGAGCATTAGATCCAGAATTAAAAAAAGTAGCCATTAGTACTTTTCTACTTGCCATTTTACTTTCATTGTGTTTGATATTCTTCTTATCAGATATTCTTGTCAATAATTCATAAAAAATAAAATTTCAACTTATGAAAATAACATTCTACGGTCACGCATCATTAGGAATTGAAGTTAGCGGGAAAACAATATTGGTTGATCCTTTTATTTCGGCAAACCCAAAAGCAAGTCATATCAATATAAATGAGATGCAACCAGATTATATTTTTTTGACTCACGCGCATCAAGATCACACTTTGGATGTTGAACATATCATGCAAAACAATCCAAACACTATAATTGTCTCAAATGCTGAAATTGTTACTTATTATTTAGCTAAAGGTTTTCAATGTCATATGATGAATCACGGCGGAAGCTGGAAATTTGATTTTGGTACCGTAAAATATGTAAATGCAATTCATTCTAGTTCCTTTGCAGATGGTACTTACGGAGGAAATCCTGGAGGTTTTGTAATTGAAGGCGAACACAAAAATATTTATATTGCTGGCGATACGGCTCTCACAATGGATATGAAACTTATCCCGTTACGAACCAAACTTGATTTGGCGATTTTCCCGATAGGAAATAATTTTACTATGGATGTTAAAGATGCTATAATTGCTTCAGATTTTGTAGAATGTGACAAAATTCTGGGCTATCACTACGATACTTTTGGATTTATCGAAATCAATCACGAAGAAGCCATCAAACAATTTTTTGATAAAGGCAAAGATTTGATGTTATTAGATATTGGCGCCTCAATAGAATTATAAAAAGCAAAACGCAATTAGAATTTAAAAATTTTAATTGCTTTTTTTTTTATTCAATATCTTTTATAAATTCATCATATTCAGCATAAAACAGTTCTAGAGCATTCATTTTTGAATTGAAAAAATCATAAATTTCATTCCAATAATTTTTATTACTCACTGTAATTTGATTTTTTTCGACCCAAATCTTGCTAATGGTTTTGCCGTTTTCTAATGTATAATTTCTTTGATAAACCAAATCTTTGACAAACTCTTCCTCTAGAATATTTTTTAAAGCAACAATTTTTTCAAAATAAGCCAATCTTTTTTCTTCATTTCGAGGTTCAATTTCTATACTTACCTGAGCTTTAGTATTATCAACAAAAAATTTAAAAGAAAAATCTTTGATTTTAGTATCATACAACACCCATTTTCTAGGGTATTTTTCAGCAAAAGTAACCCAAAATTCTTGTTTCAGTTTTTGATTTTCTTGTTTGGAATACATTGAATGATAAGTATTTATTATAAAAAATTTTTATTAAAGATGAATTAGCTGTAACTTCGTAATGCAATTGTATTTTTTGCAAAAATAAGCTTTGAATATGGATTTTCAAGATTTTATTCTGCGTATTCCAAAAATGGAAAATGAATTGCTGCTTGGAGAAACGGCACACCAAATTATGTCACCTCCAGAACGATTAGAAATCATCAATAACCTAGATATTGATACTCAAAATCCTAGAATTGCGGCTGTTATGATGCTTTTTTATCCTAAAAATAACAAAACACATTTGGTACTCATTGTTAGAAATACATATCCAGGGGTTCATTCTTCACAAATTGCATTTCCTGGAGGAAAATCAGAAGCTTTTGATGCTTCATTATCGGCTACAGCTTTGCGAGAAACACATGAAGAAATTGGAATTGCACCACATCAAATACAACTCATTCGGCCTTTTACCCAATTATATATCCCTCCAAGTAATTTTATGGTCTATCCTTATTTGGGTTTAAGTACATCAGAATTAGAATTTAATCCCGATCCGAATGAAGTTGCAGGTATAATTGAATTGCCATTGACCGAATTTTTAGACGAAAAAAATGTTATTTTGAGGCAAATGACAACCTCTTATTCAGTTGAAATACAAGTACCTACTTTCAATATTCAAGGTCATTATGTTTGGGGTGCAACGGCAATGATCTTGAGTGAACTCAAAGAAACTCTAAAAATGGTATTGTAAAGTGTAAGATTTTGATAAATTTGTCATTCTTATTTTTTAAAATTTAAAACAATTATGGGTTTATTAAAAAGAAATCCTTTTGGTCATATCCTTTTTATAAAAAAATGGTTAATCCGAATATTTGCTGTATTAACCCATAGACGATATAGAGGTTTTAACGAATTGCAAATTGAAGGTTCAGAAATATTAAAAACATTACCCAATACCAATGTGCTTTTTATATCAAACCACCAAACCTATTTTGCAGATGTTGTAGCTATGTTTCACGTATTTAATGCGAGTTTGAGTGGTCGTCAGGATTCTATAAAAAACCTAGGTTATATTTGGCAACCCAAAATGAATATTTATTATGTCGCAGCAAAAGAAACAATGGAAGCTGGATTATTGCCCAGAATATTGTCTTATGTTGGTGCAATAACGGTAGAAAGAACTTGGCGTGCCAAAGGGAAAGATGTAACCGAAAAACGTGATGTAAACCCAAATGATACCGAAAATATTAAAATTGCCTTAGATGATGGTTGGGTAATTACTTTTCCGCAAGGTACTACCAAATCATTCAAACCCGTTAGAAAAGGAACTGCACATATCATCAAGCAACACAAACCAATTGTGGTACCAATAGTTATTGATGGTTTTCGAAGATCGTTTGATAAAAAAGGATTGCGAATGAAAAAGAAAGGAATTCTTCAAACTTTCACTATCAAAGAACCTTTAGATATTGATTATGAAAATGATACGATTGATGAAATTGTAGAAAAAGTAGAATTTGCAATTGAGCAACATCCTTCTTTTCTTAAAGTCCTTTCGGTAGAAGAAATAGAAGAGCAACAAGACCTTGACCGATTGCGTCAATGGGAATATTGATTTTTATTCTATGAAAAATCAAACAATTACGCTCAATAAAATTGCCGAAATAACACTACTCTTTTGGTTAATGAAAATTGTAGCCACTACACTGGGAGAAACTTTAGGTGATTTTATTTCAATGACTTTAAATTTGGGATATTTAACTGGAATTGCAATTACTTTTTTCTTTTTTATTGCGCTTTTATTTTTTCAGTTAAAAACAAAAAAATACCAACCCTTTGCATTTTGGATGGTTATAATTGCTACGACTACTTTAGGAACAGAGATTTCAGATTTTATTGACCGAAGTTTGCATTTAGGCTATACTTTGGGAAGCTTGATTTTATTATTAGGTTTACTTTTAACGCTTTATTTATGGTTTAAGAAATACAATAATCTCAATGTTTTTCCAATTATTGAAAGTAAAAAAGAATTGTATTTTTGGATAGCTGTTTTATTTTCTAATAGCCTTGGTACCGCTTTTGGAGATTATTTGAGTGATATTTTAGGTTTTAGTTATCTACAAGGAGCATTAATTACGGCATCAATTATTATTATAGTAGTTTTATTGCATTATGCCACCAAAATAAACGAAGTAGTATTGTTTTGGATAGCATTTGTATTTACCAGACCATTTGGTGCTACTTTTGGTGATTTTTTGACCAAACCAATTACAAAAGGAGGTTTGGATTTAGGAACTCTACAAGCTTCTATTGTTTCAATAGTTGTGATGGCATTTTTAATCTATTATTCTCATAGAAAAATAAATTCAGAAAATGTGAGCTAAAAAAATCCTACTAAAATCAAAATTCTCTACAAATCAATCTTCTTCAATTCGTTGTAATTGGTAAATAGTTTTTTAAGTAAAATACCATAAAATAAGCGGTAGAACAACCAAAATAAGCCAATTATTAATATTAAAAATACAATTGAAATCAAGGTACAAATACAAATAAAATACGTTTGATGCCCATCTGAAATTTGTTTATCCATTAATGCAATCATTTTTGGATTATGATTAAAAAGCATAATTAATGTAATTATTATACTAACACCTATCATTGCCAAATTATACCAAATATAATTTTGCACTGTTTTTTTGGTTTTCAAAATACTTTTCATCAATTGCTGTGTAGCATCTGTAGTACAAATACTTCGGTAATTTTTATAAAACACAATGATAAAACCAATGATAATGACATAATTTATAATGTTTAGTGCCAACATCAAATTTTCGATGCCGTATTCTTTCAATTTATTGATATAATTATCATCAGTTATAAAAACAGTTATAAAATTCCAGAAAATAAATTCAATGATGCTTATAATCAAAATCCATTTTACAATTGATGATGATTTTTGGTGCAACATTTTATAAATTTCTCCTTCTGAGACTTGGTCAGAAGAATAATTTTCCTTTTGCCAAGCTTTTTTTAATAGATCCAATTCTTCCATAATCCTTAGGGATTTAGTATTTTTTTCAATTTCGTTTTCACTCGATTCATTTTTACTCTTGCATTCACTTCAGATATTCCTAATGTTTCAGATATTTCGTGATAATCTTTATCTTCTAGATACATAAAAACCAATGCTTTTTCGATGTCATTGAGCTGATATACTGCTTCATACATCAATTTTATTTGTTCTTCTTCTTCGTAATTATAATCTTCCTGTTTTATAAAATGATTCGTCGTATCTATTGATGAAGTGGCGATAGATCGAGTACTTTTTCGATATAAAGTAATGGCGGTATTCAACGCCACACGATATGCCCAGGTAGAAAATTTTGATTCACCTCTAAATTTTGGAAAAGCTTTCCATAACTGAATCGTAATTTCTTGAAACAAATCTTTATGCGCATCATCACCAGAAGTATATAATCGACAAATTTTGTGAATTATATTCTGGTTTTGTTTTAATTGCGTTACAAAAGAGTGTTCTAAATCTTGACTCATATGTATATTAGTGAACAAAAAGAGGGATTTGTTACAAAATCACCAATTTAATTGTAGTGCAAAACAGGTTTTATCATCTTTAATGATACTAAAAACGGTATTGGTTTCAGAAATACTTTCGTGAATTTGTACTTTATCTTTTAAAAATAATTCTTTCAAAAAATTCATTTCAAAACTTGTAATAGATTGATTTAGAATTGTTTTTTCATCAATACAATCCAAACACCATTCTAGATATTTGACATTATTAACGTGATTGACAATGTCAAGATCGGATAATACAACGGTTTTTTCAAAAACAATTTCTTTCTCATTTTGAATATTTATTTTCGAAAAGGATTGTTGTGTTGCTTTGTTTTCGGGATATTTTTCAAAATGTTCGTGAGGTAACGCCAAAGCTTCTGGTTTTCTGATTTTGGTATTAAAAACTGCCCAAAACGTCTCAGAGCCAATCATTTTTTTGTTATTAACAAGCACTTCAAAAGCACGAATAGATCGAGAATTTTCAAGATTATTTATCCAGGTTTTGATCGTAATAGTATCTTTCCATTTGGGCATTTCTATAATTTCTACACGCATTCTGCTCAAAACCCAAGCTTGGTTAAATTGTTGCATATCTACAAAACTAATGCCTCCCAATTCTGAATGTGTAGCGGCAGTAAGCTGTAACATATTGCATAAATCGGTGTATTTTAAAACACCATTTGGAGTGCATTGCGTAAAATTGATTTCCCAATTTTTACTATAAATAGAAATAAAATTTGATGCTATTGGCATATGAAAGAATATTAAAATTTAAGGCCAAAACCTAATTGCATTATTTTGGCGTTATCATAAAAAGTGATAAATTCTGGAGATGTATTAATGGTAAAACAACTTGTAATGTATTGTAATTCAATAAATAAACCAACAGATTGGTTGAGTTTGTAATCTGTATATATTCCTATTCGAATATCTTTTCCGTTTTGATGACCAAAATTCCGATCTCCTGATTTAAAATCAATTTTAGAAGATCCTATTCCAATATGAGGAACCAAATTTAATTTATTATTAACTACAAATTTATATGACAAATTTCCATAAAAAGAGGATAATCTTGCATTTCGAATATTTCCCGCTCTAGTTATATCGGTTGTTGAGTAGGATGTGTAATCAAATCCTCCTCCTAAAATAAAATTATTATAATGCAATAAATCTGCATTACATCCAAAACCTATATTAGAATCATATGATTTTGCTAAAAAATTATTTCCAATATGAATCGGAACATACATTTTTATTCTAAATTCACCTTTGATTTTTAATTCTTCTTTTTGATTTTTAATTTGACTCAAACAAGATAGTGAACCCAATAAACATATTAATACTATTGAAAATTTTCTCATATTTAATAATTTATAATAAATTCGGTAGCGTCTTCATTTATAGGTATAGAAATTTGAAAATTTTCAAAACTACCATTATTTGCATAATCAATCACTTTGTATTTTAAAGTAATAATTTGGTTTTTAAATATACTATAATCAGTTATTAAATAATTTGTTTCTTCGTTTATTGGATTTAAATTCAATATATTTTCGTAAAGTAGACCTTCAATTTTTACATCTTTAATCTGTTTGTTTGAATTTGTTTGATTGAGTACAATAGAAAAAGTAGTTAATTCATCAATTTTTGAAAGTAAAATTTCATTTAAATCGAGTTTATAATTTATGAAGTTGTTTTTCTTAGATAATATTTTTTTATCAGTATAAGCAGTGTTTTTTATTTCTATTTCAATAGGGAGATCAACCATTGGTGAAGGGATTAAAAAAATAAATTTTCCTTCAGAATTTGTTTTTCCAAATGATATCAAATCAGAATTATAAGAATCAATATTACCAATTACATTGATGTTTACATCAATATTTGAAAGTGGATTTCCTTGTTTGTCAACTAGTTTACCTGAAATTTCCAATTTTGTTTCTCCATCATAGGGAATTTCACCACAGGAAAACAAACTAAATAATAGCAACACCACAATTTTTTTCATTGATAAATTTTTAGTGAGATGTAAGTATACGTTTTTGGTTGCGTTATTTAATTACGTTATTGTTAACAAATTTTATTATTTCTGATGTATCAGTCAAATAATAAAACCACTTGACATTATCCATTCGTTTGAACCAAGTGAGTTGGCGTTTGGCAAATCTTCGTGTGTTTTTTTTGATTTCTTCAATGGCAAATTCTAAAGTTATTTTATTTTCGAAATAATCAAATAATTCTCTGTAACCAACCGTTTGCAATGCATTCAACTCTTTATTGGGTAATAATTTTTCTACTTCTATCAATAAACCTTCGTTGAACATCAGGTCGACTCTTTGATTGATTCGGTCATACAGAATTGCTCTTTCGGCTTCAAGTCCAATGAGAATAGGAGTAAAGGATCTGCTGTTTTTCTTTTGGTTTAAAAAAGAGGAATAGGGTTTTCCGGTACCAAGACAAACTTCTATAAATCGCATCATCCGTTGTGGATTTTGCAAGGTTTGTGGATTTTCGGTTGTTAGTTTTTCAAAATAAAAAAGGTCTAATGCTTTCAATTGATTTTGAAGAAATACAATTCCATTTGTGTCATAATTTTGGCGCACTTCTTCTCGAATAGTTGCATCTATTTCTGGAAATTCGTCAAAACCTTTCAAAATGGCATCAACATACAAACCCGAACCACCAACAAGTATTACAAAATCATTTTTTAAAAACAATTCGTCAAGCTTTGCAATTGCTTCTTTTTCGAAATCGCCAACAGAATAATTTTCAAAAATAGATCTGTTTTGAATAAAATGATGGGTTGCAGCAGCTAATTCTTCTTGACTCGGAACTGCAGTACCAATAGTCATTTCTTCATAAAACTGTCGACTATCACAAGAAATAATATCACAACTAAAAGCTTGAGCCAAGGCTATACTTAAGGAAGTTTTTCCTATAGCTGTTGGTCCGATGATGGTTAGTAAATATTTCATTCTTAAAGCAATGTCAGGTATATTTATTAGAATTTCAAAATTTTCAAAAACTTATTTTTTCTAATCTGACTTTGAATAATATGTTTGGTATCGCGATTGTTTTGCATCGGAATCAAAATGTTTTTCAAAATAAGAATATTATGAATTTGATAGTTCAAATCATAAAAAGCATAGCCTTTATAAATTCCGTTTTCAATCAAAATTGCGCTGCGTTCATTGATGCTTCGTCCTTTGTCAATGAGTATCATATTTTGATTTTCGTAATCACTGTTAATGATAAAATCCTGAACTCTTACATTGTATACTTCGGGTGAAACTTTGCCAATACAAGCGCCATCACATTCGTTTATTTTATGCTGAAAACATTCGGTTTTGGTTTGATACAATCCTGTTAGTTTCTGACATAATTTATAATGAGAAGTGATGCGAAATAATGCATTTTTTCCTTCTTGTAGCGAGGCAAAAGAGGTGATTTCTTTTTTACGACCATCGGCTTTTTGTAAACTCAAATTGAGATAACCGTTGGTGTCTTTTTCGACATATAAAGCAATTTGAAAAATACTTTTGCGTTGTGCTCGATTATAAATGGGTTTGTTAATTTTTATTTCTTCACTTTCTTTAAGTAAGGCAATAAGTTCACTTCCGGTTTCATCATAAGTTACCGTATACACTTCGGTTTGAATCTTTTTGCTTTTGGTACTTGTACCTGTAAAATGCTGATTGATTCTTTTTTTGATGTTATTACTCTTACCAATATAAATGAGACTACCTTTTTGATTGTGAATATAATATACACCCGTTTTTGAAGGAATACTTTCAATAATATCAAACAGTTTTGGAGCAATTCCACTTTTGACTTCAGTTTGAATGAGACTTTTTACGATTACCTTTTCTAAGTCTTTTTCAAGTAACATTTTAAACAATTTGACTGTTGCCATTGCGTCTCCCGTTGCACGATGTCTGTCTGCCATTGGAATTCCTAAAGCACGCACCAATTTCCCTAAACTATAGGAAGGTTGGTCTGGAATTAAAACTTTTGCTAATTCTACTGTACAAAGATTTTTGGCTTTAAAATCATAGCCTAATCGCCTGAATTCGGTTCTTAGTATACGATAATCAAAGGTAGCATTATGAGCAACAATGACACAATCTTGAGTGATTTCTATAATACGTTTGGCTACTTCAAAAAACTTCGGAGCCGATTTTAACATGGCATTATTAATACCAGTTAATTTAACAACAAAAGGCTGAATTGGAATTTCAGGATTTACCAAACTTATAAACTGGTCTACAATTTCGTGACCATCAAATTTATAGATAGCAATTTCTGTAATGCCTTCCTCATTAAATTGTCCTCCGGTGGTTTCTATGTCAAGAATTGCGTACAAATTTTTGTATTTATTTTAGTCTTTTTGTCATTTCGACAAAGGAGAAATCTCCTAAAGTTATTTAAATTATTTTATTTCTCTTTTAGGGAAATTAAATTTAGAATTTACCTATTCCCAAAGATACTACTTCCTATCCGAACCATTGTGCTTCCGCAATCAATTGCGAGTTGATAATCGCCACTCATTCCCATTGATAAGGTTTTAGGTTGAAAATTTGTTGTTGATTTTTTAGTTGATATAGTGTCGAAAATTGATTTTAAATGTAAAAATTCCTTTTTGATTTGAAATTGATTTTCGGTAAAAGTAGCCATTCCCATCAAACCAATGATTCTTATATTATGCAATTTTTTAAAGATTTCAGCATCTAAAATTGCTTCTAATTCATTTTCATCAAGTCCAAACTTCGTTTCTTCTTCGGCAATGTGCATTTGAAGCAAACAATCTATGGTTCTATGGTGTTTTTGTGCTTGTTTGTTGATTTCTTCTAATAATTTCAGACTATCGACACCGTGAATTAAATGCACATATTCTGCCATATATTTCACCTTATTGGTTTGTACGTGACCTATCATATGCCATTGAATATCTTTGGGCATTTGTTCCCATTTTTCGGTCATTTCCTGGATTTTGTTTTCACCAAAAATACGTTGACCAGCTTGGTAGGCTTCCATCAAATCAGCAATTGGTTTGGTTTTAGAAACCGCTACTAGTGTTACCGATTCGGGTAATGTAGTATGAAAGTGTACTATATTTTCAGCTATTGACATTTTTAATATTGTAATTTCAAATTAATTTCTCTTTCCTCTATTCTCACATCTACAATTCATAAATCACTAAACCACTTCGAAACTTAGGTTCAATATACGTGCTTTTTGGAGGCATTATCAAATTCTGGTCGGCTAATGCTTTTATCTCATTGATGTTTGATGGGAAAAGAATAAATCCAACTGCAAATTCTTCATCATCGATTTTTTGTTTTACTTCAAGAATAGAATGCTTGCCAGAAAGATATTCAATACGTTCGTCATTGCGTAAATCTTTGATATTGAGTATAGGCAACAACACATTTTCGTATAAAATTTGAGTATCTAAGCTTTCTAAAGCAGTTTTAAATTGTTGTTTTTCTTTTCGATACGTAATTTTATAAAACGCATTGTCGAGATACATTCCAAACTCGTGTTTGTTTTTGGGCTGAAATGGATGTTGCCATTGATTTTCAATCTCAAAATTCATTTCAATTTTTTTTAAGAAAGCCTCTTTTGACAATCCGTTTAAATCTTTGATTAACCTGTTGAATTCTAGAATTTTGACATTGTTTTCAGAAATAAGATAACTAAGTAAAAAGTTTTTTGATGTATTTTTAGGATCATCATTTTCTTCAAAAAGCAATTTGGCTGCTTCGCTACGATGATGACCATCAGCAATATAAAGATTTTGAGTTTTTTCAAAAATCTTTTGTAACCATTCTATTTCAAGGACATCATCAATTTTCCATAAATAATGCGTTTCTTTTTTGGTAGTCGAAAACTCAAAATCGGCTAGTTTTTGGGTACAATTAAAAATCCAGTTTTCTATTGTTTTATTGTCTGGATAAGTCATCAAAACAGGTTCGGTATTAAACTCAGAATATTTCATATATTCCTTTAGTAATCGAACCCGAAAAGCAATTGTATCTTCGTGTTTCTTGATGATATTGTTTTTATAATCTTCAATACTAGTTGCTACAATAATTCCGGTAAAGGACTGTGTTTTGGTAATAATTTTATGAATATAAATGGCTGGTTTTTTGTCCTTTACTAATATTGCTTCATTCTTAAATTCAAGATATTTTTGATGTACTTGCTTGTATCTTTTTTCGTAAGCAATAGATTGCTGATTGATATAAGCTGGTTTTAGAATATGTAAAAACGACAACGGATTGAAGTCTAATTGTGCAGCCAATTCTGCATTTACATATTCTTCATACGAACGACATGTTACAAGACAAACTTTGTCCCGAGTTGGTCTAACTGCTTGAAAATGAGCTATTTTTGCCATAATATTTTTTGAAAATCAAAACTTGATTTGATTTTAACTATCAATTATTTTGAGAATTGTTTCGAAACTTTCTCTGCTTTTTTACTTTCATAATAATCATAAAAACCTTCGCCCGATTTTACACCCAACTTTCCAGCCATCACCATATTGACTAATAATGGGCAAGGAGCATATTTTGGATTTTTGAAACCATCATACATCACATTCAATATCGAAAGGCATACATCTAGACCAATAAAATCAGCTAGTTGCAATGGTCCCATTGGATGTGCCATACCAAGTTTCATTACCGTATCAATTTCTTGAACTCCAGCAACGCCATTGTATAAAGTTTCGATAGATTCATTTATCATAGGCATTAAGATTCTATTGGCAACAAAACCAGGATAATCATTGACTTCTGTTGGAGTTTTTCCTAATTTTTCAGAAAGTGTCATGATAATTTTTGTTACTTCATCTGATGTAGAATACCCACGAATAATCTCAACCAATTTCATAATGGGCACTGGATTCATAAAATGCATACCAATAACACGTTCTGGATGTACTACTTGTGCTGCAATTTGTGTGATAGATATTGAGGAAGTATTTGAGGCTAAAATCACATTATGATCGCATACTTCGCTTAGTTGTTTGAAAATATTCATTTTTAAAGTCACATTTTCTGTTGCGGCTTCCACAACCAAATCAGTGCCAACAACACCGTCTTTAATGTCGGTATACGTGATGATATTGCCAATAGTATTGTGTTTATCTGCTTCGGTTATAGTTCCTTTGGCAACCATTCGGTCGAGGTTTGCGGCAATTGTTGCCATTCCTTTTTCTAATGATTTTTCTGAAATATCAATTAGTTTAACGGTAAATCCTGATTGTGCAAAGGTATGGGCAATTCCGTTACCCATTGTTCCTGATCCAATTACTGCAATTGTTTTCATTTGAAAGTTTAAGAGTTTAAAAGTTTTGTTATTCTTAAGGAATCTAATATAAAATTAATTCTATTTTTTCTTAATGGTTTATTTACCTATTTTCCATCGAATCAATAATCATATACGCCACTCGCAAGGCTTCTGTACCATCTTCTAAAGTTACAATTGGAGTAGTATTATTGACGATAGCATCCGCAAATGTTTCTAATTCGTCTAGTATTGCATTGTTAGTTTCCACTTCGGGATTGTCAAAATAAATTTGTTTTTTATCGCCTTCGGCATTTTGCAAAATCATATCAAAATCTCCTGGTTCTTCTGGTGCATCTTTCATTTTGACCACTTCACAAACTTTGTCAAGATAATCTACAGAAATGTAGGCGTCTTTTTGAAAAAATCGTGATTTACGCATATTTTTCATCGAAATTCTACTAGAAGTAATATTGGCTACACAACCGTTTTCGAACTCAATTCGAGCATTTGCAATATCTGGCGATTGACTCAAAACCGAAACTCCACTAGCATTAACTTTTTTTACTTTCGATTTTACAACACTCAAAATAGCATCGATATCGTGAATCATCAAATCCAAAACTACGGGAACATCAGTGCCACGCGGATTGAATTCAGCCAAACGATGGGTTTCTATAAACATCGGTTGGTCAATCATTTCTTTTACCGCTTTAAAGGCAGGATTGAAACGTTCTACATGACCAACTTGCCCTTTTACATTATATTCTTTTGATAGGGCTATAATTTCTTCAGCTTCGGCAACTGTATTCGAAATTGGTTTTTCTATAAAAACATGTTTACCTGATTTGATAGCAACTTTGGCACATTTATAATGCGAAAGTGTAGGCGTCACAATATCAACAACATCAACCGCATGAATAAGTGTTGCGATGGTTAAAAACTGTCGATACCCATATTCTGAAGCTATTTTGGCTCCGTTTTCAAGATTTTCATCATAAAACCCAACCAACTCATATTTGTCGGATTGTTCTAACAATCGTAAGTGTATTTTTCCTAAATGTCCAGCACCTAAAACTCCTATTTTTAACATAGCATTGATTTTTAACAAAAGTAGAAATTAATTAATAATTGCTTCACCTGAAAAGGAAATAAATTTTCATTAAAAGGGAATTGATAATTGCGTATTTGTTTTCTATTTTTACCAAAATAAATATTAATTAAAATTGAAAGATACTGCCAAACATCAAGGACTTCGAAATCAATTAGTAACCCTTTTAACAGAAAAGGGAATTACCGATAAAAACGTTTTGGAAGCTATCAAAAAAATTCCGAGACATTTATTTTTGAATTCAAGTTTTGAAGATTATGCCTATCAAGACAAAGCTTTTCCAATTGGTGCAGGGCAAACCATTTCGCAACCTTATACAGTAGCCTTTCAGAGTCAATTATTAGAAGTAAAAAAAGACCATAAAATATTAGAAATTGGTACAGGTTCTGGATATCAAACGGCTGTTTTATGTTTGATGGGTGCCAAAGTTTACAGCATTGAACGCCAAAACGAATTGTTCAAACAAACCTCTTCTTTATTACCCAAATTAGGGATTAGACCTAAACATCTTTCGTTTGGTGATGGTTATAAAGGATTGCCCAATCATGCGCCATTTGATAGCATTATAGTAACTGCTGGCGCACCAATCATCCCAAAACAATTGCTGGCACAACTCAAAATAGGAGGACGATTGGTCATTCCTATTGGCGAAGTCAATCAGGTTATGACATTGTTAATTCGTAAAAACGAAACACAATTCGAGAAACATGAATTGGGAGATTTTAAATTTGTACCGTTATTAGAAAATAAAAATTAAACCTAATTTTATACTTTTGCAAATGAAAACGACTAGAATCTGAAACTTGTTCAGATTAAACAACTACAACAAAATGTACAAACTTTTTATACGTCCCATTCTTTTTTGGTTTGATCCAGAAGAAGTTCATTATTTTACTTTTAGGATTATCCGATTAGTATCAAAAATTCCTGGATTTCCCTCGCTATTTAGAACTTTATACGAAGTCAAAGACAAAAGGTTAGAACGAGAAGTATTTGGTTTAAAATTCAAAAACCCAGTTGGTCTTGCTGCTGGATTTGATAAAGACGCCAAATTATATAAGGAGCTTTCTAATTTTGGTTTCGGATTTATAGAAATAGGAACATTAACACCTGTTGGTCAAGAAGGAAACCCGAAAAAAAGATTATTCAGACTCAAAGAAGATTCGGCAATTATCAACCGAATGGGATTTAATAATGGTGGTGTGAAAGAAGCCGTAAAGCGATTAAAGTCGAACAAAAATATATTAATTGGCGGAAATATTGGAAAAAACAAACTCACGCCCAACGAAAATGCGGTTCAGGATTATGAAATTTGTTTTGAAGCCTTGTTTGATTATGTTGATTATTTTGTGGTCAATGTAAGTTCGCCCAACACACCTAATCTTAGAGCATTACAAGACAAAAAACCCTTGACCGATTTGCTGCAAACATTGCAAAATAAAAACAACGTTAAAGCAAACCCCAAACCCATATTGCTCAAAATTGCACCCGATTTAACCAATGAGCAATTGCTAGATATCATTGATATCGTCAACGAAACCAAAATTGCAGGCGTAATAGCAACCAACACAACCATTTCTCGTGAAGGTTTACTATCCGAAAATAAAATAGAAATTGGCGGATTATCTGGAAAACCTCTAACCAATCGCTCTACAGAAGTCATTCGTTTTTTATCTGAAAAAAGTAATAAATCATTTCCAATAATTGGAGTAGGAGGAATTCACTCAGCACAAGATGCATTAGACAAACTAGAAGCAGGCGCAAGTTTAATTCAACTTTACACAGGATTTATTTACGAAGGACCAAAATTAGTTAGAGATATTAATAAAGCAATTCTCAAAACAAAATAAAAAAAAACTTTGTGTCTTAGTGTCTTCGTGGCAAAAAAAACTTATTATCTTAGCGACTTAAATGAAGCAAATCAAAATCATAGAATGTCCAAGAGACGCAATGCAAGGCATAAAAACGTTCATACCAACTGAGCGAAAAGTGGCTTACATTCAGTCATTACTTCGTGTAGGTTTTGATACCATCGATTTTGGAAGTTTCGTTTCGCCCAAAGCTATTCCGCAAATGCAAGATACTGCTGCCGTTTTGGACCAACTAGATTTATCGCAAACTACAAGTAAATTACTAGCAATAATTGCCAATACACAAGGAGCAATTTCGGCATCGCAACACAAAGAAATACAGTATTTAGGATTTCCATTTTCTATTTCTGAGAATTTCCAAATGCGAAATACGCACAAAACCATTGCCGAAAGTTTAATCACATTGCAAGAAATTTTAGAAATTGCTTATAAATCTAATAAAGAAGTGGTTACCTATATTTCAATGGGTTTCGGTAATCCTTATGGAGATCCATACAACGTTGATATTGTGGGCGATTGGACCGAAAAATTAGCCCAAATGGGAGTTAAAATTCTCTCACTTTCAGACACTATTGGCAGTTCAACACCAGAAGTTATTAGCTATTTATTTTCCAATTTAATTCCAAAATATTCCAATATCGAGTTTGGCGCACATTTGCATACTACAAAAGAAAAGTGGCACGAAAAAATCGATGCTGCGTACAAAGCTGGTTGCCATCGTTTTGACGGCGCAATTCAAGGATTTGGTGGTTGTCCAATGGCAAAAGACGATTTAACAGGCAATATGCCAACCGAAAAAATGTTGTCCTATTTCACCGAGCAAAAAGCCAATACCAACACAAGTCCAATGAGTTTTGAAAGCGCTTACAACGTGGCTTCACGATTGTTTGGCGAGTTTCATTAATTCTGAACTAGTTTCAGAATCTTTTCAAATTTTCTTTTTTAGCAATCTCCAGCTATACATTCCAAGATTTTATCAATCATTCTTTTTTTGTAAGCACTAAAAAGAGCTTCCTTTGGTCGCTTTTTCAGTACATCAAAAAATAGAATTCATCAATAAAATGCTTTCCATTTCAACCTGCCTGTCGGCAGACAGGTCTGGGCTAAGCCATCAATAATCGTCAGTAATCAATTCAAAAATGGGTGACAATCAGTTTAATCCGTTAAAATCAGTGGCAAAAAAAATACAATTTGTCATTTCGACGCTGGAGAAATCACATTAACTTAAACATTATTATGTGATTTCTCCCAAAAGGTTGAAATGACAAAATTTAGTTCGATTTCGTAAAATTTCAACACAATTAAATTAGTAAAAACGTATCCGCCTTTTCGGTGGATTAGTGTAATTCTAGTAAAGAAATTCTGAAACAGTTCAGAATTTAATAAAACTTTCCAATAACCAATCCAACCAACATAGCAATACCAAAACTAAGCATAGTTCCAATCAACACATATTCAGTTTTTATAGTATTGGTATCTTTATATCTCAAAATAGATTTTGCTGCAATTAAAAACCCAACTACTTCTAGTTTTCCAATAATTACAAAAGTCAAAACCAAAATTCGTTCTAAAATCCCAATCAACTTTCCAGCATTTTTCAATTCGGCGGTAGTGTCAGAAATACTTTCAATATTACCAACCACAAGTGTTTCTCTAATAAAAATATTTGTAGGTTTTATACATAATAAATAACCAAGAATTATAGCCAACCATTTTATAGAAATTGGAATATTCCAAAGTAAATTAGATTCAAAATAGCGGTTAAAAATCCAAACAAAAATCCAAATTACAAACAAGTGCATAATTTGATCTATAAAAAATGAAAACCGACTCGTATTTAAATCTTTTTTTAATCCATCAATTAAATAATGAATGATAGCAATTGCTAAAGCGCAAAAAACAAAATTTACATCCATCGATAAAATCCAAGCGCAAGCAAAAGTAATGATTGCGTGTTTCAATAAAAATTTGCTTTTAAAACCTTTTTCATTTTTCTCTTTAGAACTCGCATCGGTTTGAAAAAAATAATCACTTAATACGTGAGCAATTACTTGTAAAATAAGCAGTTTTACCATCATACTTTCATTTCTTTAAAGGTAAAATTAAAATATTTTACAGCACGTTCAATAGCATTCCAACCCACATTTGTAGAATGTTGATTCACCGCCGATTGCCTGATTTTTAGTTTCTCTGCAATGGCATCTTCATTCAATCCAAGCAATTTATAGTACAAAATCTCACATTGTTTGGAAGTTGCTTTACTCATTAAAACATCAATCAATCCTAATATAGTATTCATATTATAGTTTAATGTTTCATCGGTAGAAACAAAAAATAAGGTATTTTTAATTACAATTCGTTGCTTGTTGTGTGTAGTTTCTTCATTAATTTTTCGTCCAGATAAATAAATCGCTTCACCATCAACAATACCTTTTTTAGCATCATAACGACTCAATTCACCATAACCCATTGCAATTCTAATTCCGTGATTTTTAAAAGATTTGGTTCGGTTATTCTCTAAATTTTTAGAAAATGAAACCGATTTTATAAAACTCTTTACTAGTAAAACTACCGCCAAAGCATCCTCAGCATTTTCTGCAACAATTTCTATAAAATCGCCTTTTACAATGCGTGCAAAAACCGAATATTCTTTTTTCATCTCAATAAAAAATGCCTTCAACTGTTTTTCTAATGCTGTTTTTTCAGCATCTTCTAAACTGGTGTAAGCAACAATATCGCCAGATATAACTACAACTTTCTTCATACAAAAATTATTTTAGCACAAAAATTACTATCAAATATACTATTTTATTTAATTCAATTTTAAATAAAAATTTCAAACTAAAATACAAATATAAGCTAATTAACTTATAAACTACTTTTATAAGCTTTTAAACTTATAAAATACATTTATAAGCTTTTAAACTTATAAACTACATTTATAAGCGAATTCACTTATAAATGCATTATTTTATGTCTGATTTTATAAAAACTTCCATCTTCCATTTTTGTCATACTGAGCTTGTCGAAGTGCGAACTTTTTCTTATATTTGCTCGCAATTTAACTACAATACTGAACCAAACTGAAATGAATTCAGTTCAAGAGTTCAGCACAAACTAAAATTGCAATGAAAGCACACACTACAAAAATCGTTGGAGAAGGTTTAACCTATGACGATGTACTGCTCATCCCAAATTATTCCGAAATTTTACCACGCGAAGTCAATATTCAGTCGAAAATTTCGAGAAATATTACTTTAAATGTTCCCATCGTTTCTGCCGCAATGGATACCGTTACCGAAAGTGCTATGGCAATTGCAATGGCACAAGAAGGCGGAATTGGTGTGCTCCATAAAAACATGACCATTGAGCAACAAGCCGCCAAAGTTCGAAAAGTAAAACGTGCCGAAAGCGGAATGATCATCGATCCTGTAACTTTACCATTAACAGCAACCGTTGGTGATGCCAAAATGTTAATGAAAGAACACGGAATTGGCGGAATTCCTGTAGTTGATGAAAGCGGAATCTTAAAAGGAATAGCCACCAACCGAGACTTGCGTTTCGAGAAAATCAATTCACGTTCTATACTAGAAGTGATGACATCCAAAAATCTAGTAACAGCAGCAGTAGGAACCACATTGCAAGAAGCAGAAGGAATTTTGCAACAAAACAAAATCGAAAAACTACCTGTAGTCGATACCAATTATAAATTAGTCGGATTAATAACCTTTAGAGACATCACCAAACTCACTCAAAAACCAAACGCCAATAAAGATTCTTTCGGACGACTTCGAGTTGCAGCTGCACTTGGTGTTACTGCCGATGCTTTAGAAAGAGCTACTGCATTGGTAAATGCTGGAGTTGATGCCGTAATTATTGATACCGCTCACGGACATACCAAAGGTGTTGTTGATGTCTTGAAACAAGTAAAAGCCAAATTCCCAACTCTAGATGTGATTGTGGGTAATATTGCCACAGCAGAAGCTGCACTTTATCTAGTAGAAAATGGAGCTGATGGTGTAAAAGTCGGTATTGGTCCTGGTTCTATTTGTACCACACGAGTAGTTGCTGGTGTTGGTTTCCCTCAATTTTCTGCAGTTTTAGAAGTAGCTGCAGCCATAAAAGGTTCTGGAGTTCCTGTAATTGCCGATGGTGGTATTCGCTATACAGGCGATATTCCAAAAGCAATTGCCGCAGGTGCAGATTGTGTAATGTTGGGTTCACTTTTGGCAGGAACCAAAGAATCTCCTGGTGAAACTATTATTTTTGAAGGAAGAAAATTCAAATCCTATCGCGGAATGGGTTCTATTGAAGCGATGGAAGACGGCTCTAAAGACCGCTATTTTCAAGATGTGGAAGACGATATCAAAAAACTAGTTCCAGAAGGAATCGTGGGTCGTGTGCCGTATAAAGGTGAACTCAACGAAAGTATGCAACAATTCATTGGTGGACTTCGTGCCGGAATGGGCTATTGTGGTTCAAAAGATATTGCTACTTTACAAGAAACAGGACGATTTGTGAGAATCACTACAAGTGGCATTGGCGAAAGTCATCCACATAATGTGACAATTACAAAAGAAGCTCCGAATTATTCCAGATAAAATAAATTGAATTTCATCGAATTCTCAGTCAAACCCATCGAATTCTAATTCAAACGCTTCAAATTCTCATTCATAGGATATTAAAACACCAACTTGTGTTATCTTTGTTATGGGTTGTGTTTTTTTATAACACAACCTTATCAACCTTATTTCATCTTATTTAAAACCAATACAATATCCTATGAAAAAGTTCCAATTTTTACTTGCTCTTTTAGTGTTGTCGATTGCCTTTTCGAGTTGTAATCCAAATGATGATGATACTAATAATACGAACAACAACACCAATTTTTCTGAAAATTTTGGAGCAAAAGCCGATAGAGATTTTATTGGTCAAGTGGTCGATACCAACAATCAACCAATTCCGAATGTAGCTGTAAAAATAGGAACATCAACGGTTCAAACCGATATGAATGGTGTTTTTATCATCAATCAAGCCAATGTCAACGAGCGTTTTGCTTATATCACAGCCAAGAAAGCAGGATTTATTGATGGTTCAAGAGCTATGGTTCCGACTAATGGCAAAAATAATGTTCGCATTATGATGATTCCAAATACGCCTTTGGCCACCATTCAATCAGGAGTTGCTAGTGAAGTAGCACTTCCATCAGGAACAAAAGTCGTTTTTGATGGCGCATTCGAAACAGAAGCTGGCGTTGCCTATTCAGGAAGTGTGGCTGTGGCTATGTTTCATTTAGCAGCATCAAATGAAAACATAAGTAGTTTAATGCCTGGAATGTTATATGCTCAAGCAACTGATGGTTCAGCCAAAGTGCTGGAAACGTTTGGAATGATGCAAGTAGAACTTAAAGGAAGTGCAGGACAAAAACTGCAGATTGCCAAAACACATACAGCACATATTAATATGCCAATAGAGGCTTCACAACTAGCAACTGCACCAAACAGCATTCCTTTATGGCATTTTGATGAAGAAAATGGGTATTGGAAACAAGAAGGTTCAGCTACAAAATTAGGAAATAAGTATGTTGGGACTGTGAGTCATTTTAGTTGGTGGAATTGTGATGCACCATTTCCTACAGTAACTTTAACTGTTAAAGTAGTTGACACTAACGGAAACCCTATATCAAATTTAATTGTTGGTTTAACGTACTTTAATGAAAGAACAGGAGTTACTGACAATAACGGACAAGTTTCTGGTTTGATTCCTGCGAATCAAACCTTGACTTTAAATGTTTATTCTTCATCTCAATGCTCAAATTTACCTATAAATACAATGAGTATTGGTCCATTTTCTGTTAATACGGTTTTACCTGATATTGTTTTAAATTCTGGAGCTATTTTGACAACTACAGTACAAGGCAATTTATTAAAGTGTGATAATACCAATGTAACCAATGGTTATGTATTTTTAGATTATGGAAATCAAACATTGCTAACAACTGTAACAAATGGTGCCTTTGGTTTCTATACAACTTATTGTAATTCTGCAACAAATTTTAAACTTAAAGGTATAGATTATGAAAATCTACAAACAACAGATTCAATAACTTATAATTTCACTTCTCTAATTACAAATATTGGAAATTTAAATGCTTGTAATGCCATTACAGAGTTTATATCTTATCAATTAGATAATAATCCAACAGTGTTTTTAATTGAAGATGTTGGTGGTGGTGATGATGCTGGCAGTATTTATCTTTCGGGATCTAATCAAAATAATTATTTATATATATATGGAAACACTAGAACACCTGGTATTTATACTACCAGTCAATTTTCTATAGGAGGTCAAGCTAACAACATTTATGTAATTGATAGTATAATAAATACAATGCAATTCAATTTGAATAGCTTTGGTGCGGTTGGTGAGTTTATCGATATGACTTTTAATGGCACTTATAATGATCCTGTAGGAACACATACTTTAACTGGTATTGCTCACGTAATTAGAAACAACTAAAGAAACTCATTCAATTCATTCTTCAAATAACTCAAAGCGGCGCTACTTGGTGTCGCTTTTTCCATTAAATCACTTAGGATCACTTCACGCAATTTGTCGGCACTGTCTACTCGTTCGCTCATATTGGCTTTACGAATCATTTGTATGGTGGCATTTTTGGCAGTGAGTATAATGGTCCAACAATCGTCAGACATATAAATTTGTTGCGTCAAGTTGTGCTCAAACTCTTGCTCGATTTGGGCAATTACCAAATTTTCGTAACGGTGTTTGTCTTGGGTAATAGGAGCAATGCGTATTAACAATTTGGTAGGATTGATACGTTCTAGAAATAAAACCATACGTTCAAAAGCTTGTAAACGCAGAGGTAAAGCATCTTTTTGAGATTCTTTTTGCAACAACCATCGGCGTGTGTTTTGTTGGTCTTTAAAATAAGCGGTAAACAAATAATAGGCAACTCCACCTGTAATTAATGACGGAATTGTATAAGAAAGTAATTCGATAATTTTTGTCGTTTCCATGTTGATTTTTTAATTGGAGCAAAAATATAATTTTAGTTGATAATTCAATCAACTTTTAATTGTAATAAACGTTTTGTAACCCTATTTTTGTAAAAATACTTTTAAAACGCATGCAACAATACATTTCTCAACTTAACGATGCCCAACAAGAACCTGTTCTTCAAAAAGATGGGCCAATGATTATTATTGCTGGTGCTGGTTCTGGAAAAACGCGTGTACTAACCGTTCGTATTGCTTACCTGATGAGTTTGGGCGTTGATGCTTTTAGTATTCTGGCTTTGACGTTTACCAACAAAGCCGCACGAGAAATGAAAAGCCGTATTGCTCAAATTGTTGGAACCAACGAAGCAAAGAATTTGTGGATGGGAACGTTTCACTCTGTTTTTGCTCGAATTCTTCGCTCTGAAGCAGATAAATTGGGATATCCTTCCAACTTCACGATTTATGACACTCAAGATTCAGTGCGATTAATTTCGGCTGTAATCAAAGAAATGCAATTGGACAAAGACATTTACAAACCCAAACAAATATTAAGCAGAATTTCGTCATACAAAAATTCTTTAATCACCGTTAAAGCCTATTTCAACAATCCTGAGTTGCAAGAAGCCGATGCCATGAGCAAAAAACCTCGTCTGGGCGAAATTTATCAAAATTATGTTGATCGATGTTTCAAAGCTGGTGCTATGGATTTTGATGATTTGCTTTTGAAAACCAACGAATTACTAAATCGTTTTCCGGATGTGTTGGCCAAATACCAAGACCGTTTTCGATACATTTTGGTCGATGAGTACCAAGATACCAATCATTCGCAGTATTTGATTGTGAGAGCATTGTCTGATCGGTTTCAGAACATTTGTGTCGTTGGTGACGATGCACAAAGTATTTATGCTTTTCGTGGTGCCAATATCAACAACATATTGAATTTTCAAAAAGATTATGAAGGTGTCAAAACCTATCGTTTGGAACAAAACTACCGTTCGACCAAGAATATTGTAGAAGCCGCCAACTCGATAATCGAAAAAAATAAAACCCGTTTAGACAAAGTCGTTTGGACTGCTAATGATTTGGGAAACAAAATAAAAATTCACCGCAGTATTACCGATGGAGAAGAAGGTCGTTTTGTTGCCAGTACTATTTGGGAACAAAAAATGACCCAACAAATGACCAATGGTCAGTTTGCTATTCTTTATCGCACCAATGCACAATCTCGTGCTATGGAAGATGCACTCAGAAAAAGAGATATTCCGTATCGAATTTACGGCGGATTGTCATTCTACCAACGCAAAGAAATAAAAGATGTTTTGTGCTATTTGCGACTGGTGATTAATCCGAAAGATGAAGAAGCGCTGATTCGTGTGATCAATTATCCTGCAAGAGGCATTGGCGATACAACGGTCGAAAAATTGACAATTGCAGCCAATCATTACAAACGTTCGATTTTTGAAGTGATGCAAAACATTGATAAAATTGATTTGAAACTGAATTCGGGTACCAAAACCAAGTTGCAAGATTTTGTAACGATGATTCAGAGTTTTCAGGTGATAAATGAGAATCAAGATGCTTTTTATCTTGCCGATCATGTAGCCAAAAAAACAGGATTGGTGCAAGAACTCAAAAAAGACGGAACTCCAGAAGGCATTGCTCGTATTGAAAATATCGAAGAATTGCTAAACGGAATCAAAGATTTTACCGAAGGGCAAAAAGAAATTGATGGTGCTCGCGGTGCTTTGTCAGAATTTATGGAAGATGTAGCGCTGGCAACCGATTTAGATAAAGACACTGGCGATGACGATCGTGTAGCATTGATGACTATACACTTGGCAAAAGGACTAGAATTTCCGTATGTATTTGTGGTAGGTATGGAGGAAGATTTGTTTCCGAGTGCTATGTCTATGAGTACCAGAAGCGAATTAGAAGAAGAACGTCGTTTGTTTTATGTTGCTTTAACTCGTGCCGAAAAACAAGCCTATTTGACGTATGCACAATCACGTTACCGTTGGGGAAAATTAACCGATAGTGAACCTTCTCGTTTTATAGAAGAAATAGATAGTCAGTATTTAGAATATTTGACTCCCGAAGAAAGCAATTATCGTTACAAACCGATGATTGATTCTGATATTTTTGGGGATGTTGATAAAACCAAACTACGATTGGCAAAACCAGTTGGAGGAACACCACCAAAATACATCACGGATAATCAACCCAAATCAGATATTAATATTCGTAAATTGAAACCTGTTAGCAGTAATTCAGGAAGTGCTAATTTGTTTGACAATAAGTTAGTTCCCGGAAATATTGTGATGCACGAACGATTTGGCAAAGGCGAAGTGATCAATTTGGAAGGTGTTGGTGCCGACAAAAAAGCGGAGATTAAGTTTGAAATAGGAGGAATCAAAAAATTGTTATTACGATTTGCAAAGTTGGATGTGATAGGGTAATCTTTTTTAAAATTTGTTTGTTCCTTCACGTCTGTTCGAGTGTTTTTTGTGGAGAGCAACGCAACAAAAAATGTATCGAGAACTTTTTGTTTTATTATGCTTCTCGATACAATTTTAATTAATAAAGCTATCGCATTATTAATTAAAATCACTCTAAGAGACGTATATTGAGATTTATTAATTTTTAAAAAGAAAACAAATTAATAATTCCTCAGTCACTTCAAGTGATTTTGAGAGGCACGAAACAAAATTGTATCTAGAAAAAATAGAATGAAACAGTCTTATGTATATATTTTAAAATGTTCAGATGATTCCTATTACACAGGAGTTACAAGCAATTTAATGCAAAGATTATTTCAACACGAAACAGGATTTTACCCAGATTGTTTCACAGCTAACAGAAGACCAATCGAATTAGTCTATTATTGCGAATTCACAGATATTAACATTGCCATCGATATTGAAAAGAAAATTAAAAAATGGTCTAAAGCAAAAAAAGAAGCCTTAATTAATGAGGAATATGATAAACTACCTAATTTAGCAAAGAAGAAGTTTAAAGGTTAATGATGCTTCTCGATACAATTTTAATTAATAAAGCTATTGCATTATTATTTAAAATCACTCGAAGAGACGAGAAATATAGAAAATAAATGGTGATAAAGAAATTCAAAACTCCTCCGTCAGTTCGAGTGATTTTGTGAGGTGCGAAACAAACTTCACGATACGCATTGCACTCGAAGTGACGTTTATCGAGAACTTTTTTAACTATTGCTTCTCGATACAATTATAAATAATAAAGCTATCGCATTATTATTTAAAATCACTCGAAGAGACGAGTAAAATAATTTTAAACAAAAAAAATGGCTCAATTTATAAAAATATACGAAGACAAACCCAACGAAGCAGCAATCAAAAAAGTGGTTGAGGTATTAAAAAATGGGGGATTGGTGATTTATCCAACCGATACGGTCTATGGTTTGGGTTGTGATATAACCAATACAAAAGCTTTGGAACGCATAGCGAAAATTAAAGGAATTAAATTAGAGAAAGCCAATTTTTCTTTTGTATGTTCCGATTTAAGTCATATTTCTGACTATGTAAAACAAATTGATACTTCAACGTTTAAGTTACTTAAAAGAGCATTACCTGGACCATATACTTTTATTTTACCTGGGAATAATGATTTGCCAAAAGAGTTTAAAAAGAAAACAACCGTGGGTATTCGTGTTCCCGACAATAACATAGCTATAGAAATCGTTAAAATGTTAGGCAACCCAATAGTATCAACTTCTATTCATGATGAAGATGAGGTTTTAGAATATTCTACCGATCCTGAATTGATTTTTGAGAAATGGCAAAACCTTGTTGATATGGTTATTGATGGTGGATATGGTGATAATATAGGTTCTACTATCATTGATTTGTCTGGTTATGAACCCGTTGTAGTAAGAGAAGGCAAAGGAAGTTTGGATATTTTATAATCAAACATAAAAGTATAAAAAAAACGTCTTGAAGAAACTCAAGACGTTTTTTTATAAGTAAAACCACTGTTATTTTTTAGCAGGTTTTTTCATTTCTTTTTCAATCATATCATAAAACTCATCGATTTTTGGTAAAATCACGATACGAGTTCTTCTGTTTGTAGCTCTGTTTTCGGTTGAATTGTTGGCTACTAAAGGAATAAATTCTCCACGTCCAGCAGCAATCAATTGTGCAGGATTTACTTTTAAATCTTTTGTCAATACTCTTACAATGGCAGTAGAACGTTTTACACTCAAATCCCAGTTGTCAATAAGGATAGCATTTCCTGTAAAAGGAACATTATCTGTATGTCCTTCCACCATACATTCAAAAGTTGGTTTGTCGTTAATAACTTTAGCCACTTTTGCCAAAACTTCTTTTGCTCTATCGCTAACTAAATAACTACCGCTTTTAAACAATAATTTGTCAGCTATTGAGATAAAAACCACTCCTTTTTCAACATTAATTTCTATATCTGGATCAGAAATTCCAACAGCACTTTTCAAACTAGTAACCAAAGCTAAGGTAACACTGTCTTTTTTGGTCAAAGCATCTTGCATTCTGGTGATTTTCAAATCTTTCTCTTTGATAGTTTCTAGTGCTTTCTCTATATTTTGAGCACCTTGAGTAGACAAAGTGGTCATATTGCCCATATTGTTAATCAAGTCTGAATTGTTTTTCTTCAAGAAATCCATTTGGCTCGCCATTGATTCTTTTTCAGTCAAACATGTATTCAATTTTACAGTGGCAGTATTCAATAAATCTTGAATTTCTTTGTTTTTTGCTTCCAAAGCGGCAATTTTTTTCTTGGTTCCACAAGAAGTTGAAGCTAATAAAACAACTATAGATAAGGCTAAAAGAATTTTTTTCATAAGGATGGTTTTAAATGTTTTACAAAGTTAAGGGTTTATATGCTTTTAATTAATTAAAAAAAGTTTTAAATTTATGTTAAAACAACTTACCAAAAACTGTGCCTTTCTTGATGTAATAAGTAAAAACGATACTTTTTACTTTATAGTATGCTTTAGATTGTATTTTATCTCTTTTTTTGTAAGTCGCAACAAACAAAGCATAAAAAGCAAAATGTGCTTTTAAAACGGCTACAAAATGCAACCCTTTTCCTTTAAATAAAAATTGAATTCCCGCAATACCATCCAACACCAATCTACAAAAAAGGATCCAAATCAATGTAGATTTTGGTAGGTTTTTGGTGAGCATCAATAAGGAATTTCTAAAATTCAAAAACGTTTTTTTAGGATTACCTTGTTGTAAGGTTGCGCCACCAAAGTGATAAACTGTTGAGTTGGCAAGATATTTTATTTTAAAACCTTTATTGAAAGCACGCCAACACAAATCTATTTCTTCTTGATGGGCAAAAAAATCGGCATCAAATCCTTTTAAGGAATGATAGACATCACTTCGAATAAAAAAACAAGCGCCAGAAGCCCAAAAGATTTCACAATCATCATTATATTGATCTTGGTCTTGTTCGATAGTTTCAAAAATACGACCTCTACAAAACGGATACCCAAATTGGTCGATATATCCACCAGCTGCACCAGCATATTCAAAATAGATTTTGTTTTTAAAATCGAGTATTTTAGGTTGAATAATAGCGGTTTGCGGTTCGTTATTGAAAGTGTTGATTATAGGTATCAACCAATTTTCGGTGACTTCAATATCTGAATTGACTAAGGCATAAACATCGGCTTTGATGTGTTGTAAGGCTTGATTGTATCCTTCGGCAAAACCAAAATTAGCAGTATTTTGAATAATGTGAACCGTTGGAAATTTCGACTTTACAACAGCAATAGAATCATCGGTCGAGGCATTATCAGCAACATAAATTGTTGCTTCTTTTGAAAAAGCCACTACAGAAGGCAAGAATTGCTCTAACAATTTTACGCCATTCCAATTGAGAATTACAACCGCTATTTTCATATTTAAAATTCGACTAATGTAGTTGCTTTTTTATCTTTTGTACTCGAAAAGGAATCAAAATAGTCTTTAATTTTTTCATAGACTCTTGTTTCTGGATAAATCATAATAGCCTTGGTATCAAATGCCAAACCGCTGATGCTTATTATTTTATGATTGTTATACTCCATAATATAAGGTCTTATTTCTTTAGGTAGCTCTTGTTCAAGATGTGCATCATTAATTACAAGATAAGCATATTTTGGTTTCCCACTAAAAATGCTAAACGATACAAAATGATCCCAATATCCGAAAAAGTTAGAAATAGGAAGCAACCAAATTAATACTATTAAAAATGATTTTTGAATCGAAAAGCCAATTATTGCTTTAAAAGTTGATTTTTCAGGATAAATTGTAGTCAATAATACACCTATCATCAAAACGTTTATTGGCACTACATTGCTACCAGTTTTCATAAAAACAAAAGCAGTTAGAATGATCAAATGCATCAAAATCAAGAATAAACAACCTATTTTTCGAGTAGGTTTGAATAGCAGCGCCAATCCAAATCCAGCTTCCAAAAACGGAATACCATAGGTAAAACCAACTCGTGCAAAATAAGGAACAAAAGGAATTCGTTTATTGAGTCCATTGAGCCAAACCTCTAGAAAATGAGGATTTAATTTATGAATACCGCTCCAAAAATAAACAGCGGCAAATAGCAAAACAACAAATTGCTTAGACGATTTTGTTTTCTCTTGAAAAGCATAACAAAAAAGCAACAACACCATAATATAAAACGAAGGTTGTAACCTATTGATATCAATCAGAAAAAGAAAAGTTACTAATGAAAGTACTGCGATGGATACTATTTTGTTTTGAGAAAAAGAAAATAGAAGTAATGCAAGAAGAAAAATGTCTAAAATACATTTACTTATCCATAATGATGGAATCGGAAAGCTTTCTAAAACAGGCACTAACGGAAACGAAGAATCAGAAAGCCATAATGCAGGTTTCATTACAATTGAAACAATTAATGCTAGAATAGTTAGGAATAAACCTATTTTGTTTTGGGATATGAAATGAGGATATTTCATAGTGTAAAATTGGGCAATTCTTTTAAGAAAATATATTTTTGATTCTCTAGATCCATCTGGCAAAAATAATGATCCATTCCATTGGTGACCATTAAAAACACTGATTGCAAAGCGAGATTATAGCGAGCAATTTGGTCGAAAGTGTTTTGGGCAATTTTAATTTCGGGCGCTTTGCATTCTATAATGATTTGAATAGAACCATCAGAATTAAAAACCACCACATCATACCGTTTGACTAAACCATTTATTTTCAATACTTTTTCGACATTAATCAATGATTTTGGATATTTTTTTTCTTGCAATAAATATTGTACTACATGTTGTCGAACCCATTCTTCGGGAGTAAGAATTATAAATTTTTTCCTGATTTCATCAAAAATAGAGACTTTATTTTCACTATTTTTGAATCGAAATGGATAACTATCAAAATTGAGTGGCTGCATTTCACAAAAATAGTGAAATTAGCCAAACTACCAACTCTAAAATAATTGCTTTCAAAAAATGGATGATGTTGTTAAAATAGTAGAAGATATAAATAAAGGAAAAATCAAACCCATTTATTTTTTAATGGGAGAAGAACCGTATTATATTGATAAACTATCTGATTATATTGAAGAAAATGTCTTGAGTGAAGACGAGAAAAGTTTCAATCAAACTGTTTTGTACGGAAGAGATGTAACGATAGAAGATATCATTGGCACTGCCAAACGCTATCCAATGATGGCAGAACGACAAGTAGTCATTGTCAAAGAAGCACAAGATTTGACCAAAACCATTGACAAATTGGAATCGTATGCCGAAAATCCTATGGCGACAACAGTATTGGTATTTTGTTATAAATACAAAACCCTTGACAAACGCAAAAAAGTAACCAAACTCCTTGATAAAAACGGTTTGGTATACGAAAGCAAAAAGTTGTATGACAATCAAGTAGGGCAGTGGATTACTCGTGTTTTGCAAGGCAAAGGCTATACCATAGAACCCAAAGCCAATGCCATGTTGGTAGAGTTTTTAGGAAATGATTTGAGCAAAATAAACAACGAACTCGAAAAACTGCAAATTATTTTACCCAAAGGAAGTGCTATTTCTGCCAAGCATATCGAAGAAAATATAGGATTTAGTAAGGATTTTAATGTGTTCGAATTGCAAAATGCTTTGGGATCTAAAAATGAACTTAAAGCCTATAAAATTGCTCAATATTTTGCTGACAATCCAAAGGATAATCCAATGGTAGTAACTACGAGTTTGGTATTTAGTTTTTTTATTAAATTACTCAAGTATCACGGTATAAAAGATAAAAACCCTAAAACGGTTGCGCCAATACTTGGAGTTAGCCCTTTTTTTATGAAGGACTATGATATTGCACTTAAAAATTACCCAATGAAAAAAGTGAGTGCTATAGTAGCCACCTTGCGCAGTATTGATGTAAAAAGCAAAGGAGTGGGTGCTAATGCTATGTCCAATAGTGATTTATTGAAAGAAATGTTGGTGGGTATTTTTAGTTAAACGATTTTCATCGAATTCTCTTGAACTCCATTTTTTTTAAACGAACTTTCATCTCTGTCGAAGGTTTGTAAATAATTTTTGCCTTTTTGATGTTGGCTTTGCCTAATTCTTCTTGAGTATCCGCTGGCGTGCCTTGCAAAGTAATTTGAAAGGTGCCTAAATCATCTATTTTGACAATTTTCCCATCGGCCAAGGCTTCACCTATAGCTTCTGTTAGACTTATAATAACCCCATAACAATCGGCTTTACTCATTGTAGAACGAGATGCAACTACTTTTGCCAAATCATCGAGTGTAGCAGTGGCTTTGCTAACGGCGCAAGGATAATATTTTATTTGTGGTGGCGAAACCAAATTATTTTTCTTCGGGACTAATTTAAATGATATAGCCATTTTTTTATGTTTTATAAGGTTCCAGTTTTTAAAACTGCCTAACAAATATAATAAAAGATGTACAGAAAAAATATAGAAGATATAGAGAAATATAATTTTTTCTCTATAGAAAAATAACTTTTTCTGTATAAAAAATTAAAATATGAGCGTTATGAATTGAAATTAGGGTAAGCATTTTTGAGATAAAGTTACAGTGAAAATCAATTATCTCTCTTTGTAAAATAGATTAATTAGATTTCAATAAATTAATTTTAATTCCTCAATAGGACATTTATTCAATTGAAGGAAATAAATCATTTTTTTTATTCACAATTATTTCAATTCATTATAAATTACCGATATTTGCAATCCTCGAAAATAAAGAAACAATGGCAACAAATAAAAATACCATATTAGGTTGGGCAACATTAATAATGATTCTTATGGGATTATTATTAATAGGACTAGGTGCTTTTCGCTATGATGATATAGCAGGTTGGGGATTTGCAGCCGTAGGTGTTGGATTTCTAGCCAATGCTTGGGTGTTTAGTTCCCTAAAAGGAAGGCTTTAAGGAAAATAAAATATTAATTTTTTAAATTAAATAAAAATGTCAGACGATAAGAAAGTAATATTCTCAATGCAAAAATTGAGTAAAACCTATCCAGGTGCAGATAAACCCGTTTTAAAAAATATCTATTTAAGCTTCTTTTACGGTGCTAAAATTGGTATTCTAGGGTTAAATGGTTCAGGAAAATCATCATTATTGAAAATTATTGCAGGTGTTGATAAAAATTATCAAGGCGATGTGGTTTTTCAACCAGGTTATACAGTAGGTTATTTAGAGCAAGATCCTATTTTGGATGATTCTAAAACAGTAATCGAAATAGTTCGTGAAGGTGTTGCCGAAACGATGGCCGTTTTAGAGGAATATAATAACATAAATGATTTGTTTGGGCTACCAGAAAACTATGAAAATCCAGATAAAATGGATAAGTTAATGGATCGTCAAGCAGCATTGCAAGACAAAATTGATGCGCTTGGTGCGTGGGAAATTGATACCAAACTCGAAATTGCCATGGATGCTTTACGTACTCCAGAAGGCGATACACCCATCAAAAATCTATCTGGTGGTGAGCGTCGTCGTGTGGCATTGTGCAGATTATTATTGCAACAACCGGATGTTTTATTACTTGATGAGCCAACCAACCACTTAGATGCAGAAAGTGTACTTTGGTTAGAACAACATCTAGCACAATATGCTGGTACTGTTATTGCCGTAACGCATGATAGGTACTTTTTGGATAATGTTGCAGGTTGGATTTTAGAACTCGATAGAGGAGAAGGTATTCCGTGGAAAGGAAATTATTCGTCTTGGTTGGATCAAAAATCAAAACGTATGGAGCAAGAAGAAAAAGTGGCTTCCAAACGCAGAAAAACATTAGAACGTGAGTTGGATTGGGTGCGTCAAGGTGCCAAAGGCCGTCAAACCAAACAAAAAGCTCGTTTGCAGAACTACGATAAACTCTTAAACGAAGATCAAAAAGAACTAGACGAAAAATTAGAAATCTATATCCCAAATGGGCCACGATTAGGAACCAATGTTATTGAAGCCAAAGGTGTTGCCAAAGCATTTGGAGATAAATTATTATATGATAATTTAAATTTCACCTTGCCTCAAGCTGGAATTGTTGGAATTATCGGACCCAATGGTGCAGGAAAATCAACCATTTTCAGAATGATTATGGGAGAACAAGAAACCGATTCGGGTGAATTTTCTGTTGGAGATACTGTTAAAATTGCCTATGTCGATCAAGCACATTCTAATATTGATGTGAATAAATCTATTTGGGAAAACTTCTGTGATGGACAAGAATTGATTATGATGGGCGGACGACAAGTCAATTCTAGAGCCTATTTGTCTCGTTTCAATTTTGGAGGAAGCGATCAAAACAAAAAAGTAGCTACACTGTCTGGAGGAGAACGCAACCGTTTGCATTTGGCAATGACTTTGAAAGAAGAAGGTAACGTATTATTACTTGATGAGCCTACCAATGATTTGGATATCAATACGCTTAGAGCTTTAGAAGAAGGACTAGAGAATTTTGCAGGTTGTGCGGTTGTAATTTCACACGACAGATGGTTTTTGGATAGAATTTGTACGCATATTTTGGCTTTTGAAGGCAATTCTGAAGTGTATTATTTTGAAGGCGGATTCTCTGAATATGAAGAAAATAAAAAGAAACGATTGGGTGGAGATTTAACACCTAAACGATTGAAATACAGGAAATTGATTAGAAACTAATCTATAAAATACCACCTACATAAAAAATTTATTAATTGAAAAAAATAATTACGGTTCTTCTACTTTTTTTTGTCTTTAATGGCAATTCACAAACATTAGAAGAAGAGAAAAAAAGTATAGAAGATCAAATAAATAAAGCAAGTATCTATTTTAGTAATGCAGAATACGATCAAGCATTAGATCTCTCCAAAAAAGCCTTGGTTCGTGCTTTTAAAATAAATGATGATTACTTAATTGCCCATAGTTACAACACTATTGGGGTGATTTATGATGAATTTTCAGAGTCAAAACGCGCCATTGAATTTTATAATAAAGCTTTACAACATGCTCATAATACAGACAATGAACAATTAAAAAATTGGATTTATGGTAATTTAGGAAGTGCCTATTATTATACCAATATTGATGTCAATAAAGGAATCAGTTTTTATAAAAAATCGCTTGATTTTGCAATCAAAAACAAAGATAGTGTTCAAATTGCATATACTAAATTCAATATTGCAAGTGCTTATTTTTCTTTACACAAATATGAAGATGGAATTGTTTATGTAAATGATGTCCGAAATTATGTAGAAACAAAAGGAGAAGGTGAAGCTAAGTTTACTCTCAATTCTTTGCTAGGTTTATACAATAGTTACACCAATAATCCTAAGGTTGCAGAAACATATATGCTCAAATCTATTGCTATTGCCAATAATAATAATTTAGACAGTTTTTTAGTTAATGCCTATGAGAATCTTGCAGAACATTATAAAAAATACAATCAACCAGCTTTAGCAAAACGATATAAAGACATATATGATCAATTAAATAAAGCAACTTACTCTGATGAAAATAAGATAGCATTAGAAAAATCAGCTGTTCAAATTGAGTTAGATGAAAGTAAAATACAATTAGAACGGATTGAGTTAGAAAACGAGAATCATTTGCAAAAGCTAAAGGAATCCAAAACCATCACGATTTTGTTTTTTGTGATTAGTTTAGTTTTATTGTTATTAATATTTTCATTATACCGAAATATTACCTATAGAAAAAAAACAAATAAAGAACTGATTCAAAAAAATATCGAATTGCAAACAGCTATTGATAAATCTGAAGAATCCTCTCGATTGAAAACTCAATTTGTTTCGACTATAACCCACGAATTACGAACACCATTATACGGAGTGGTTGGTATTACCAATATTATCACAGATGAACACAAAGAATTGGCAGATAGCCCTTATTTAAATTCGTTAAAATTTTCGGCACAATATCTCCTTTCATTAGTTAATGATATTTTGCAAATGAATAAAATGGAAGAAAAAAGATTAGTCCTGATTTCTTCACCATTTACTCTAAAAGATGAAATTAATACCATCATTAATTCGGTCAATTATATAGCGACCAATCATAATAATACATTAGAAATTGCAATTGACAAAAATATCCCAAATGTATTAATAGGAGATAAACTTCGGCTTTCTCAAATCATTATGAATTTGGTTAGTAATGCATTAAAATTTACTTCAAATGGTACTGTAAAACTTTCTGCAAATCAAATAAAGACAGAAAATTCAATGCATTATATTGAATTTAAAGTCAGTGATAATGGTGTAGGAATTGCTATCAGTGACCAAGCAAAAATATACGATAAATTTGTTCAAGTAGAAAGAAAAGATAATGATTATCAAGGAACAGGTTTGGGCTTATCTATTGTAAAGAAACTTATTGAATTATTCGGAAGTAGTATTCATATTGAAAGTGAAGTTAATAAAGGAACAACTTTTAGTTTTACAATAGCTTTTGAAACTAAAAATAATTTTATTGAGGAAGGATTGGTCAATACCAATTTCGATATGACTTTTGAGTATCCAATACGCATATTAGTAGTAGAAGACAATAAAATAAACCAATTGGTGACTCAAAAAATCATGGACAAAAATAAAATCCCATGTGATATGGCAAGCGATGGTTTTATGGCTTTGCATTTTTTAGAAACCCATACTTATGATGTGATTTTAATGGATATAAGTATGCCAATCATTAATGGTTACGAAACCACTAAGAAAATTAGAAGTCTTGGTATTGATACCCCAATTATAGCTTTAACAGCTTACGATAAAGAAGAAATCACCGAAGAAGTAGAATTATCTGGTATGAATGATTGTTTGATAAAACCATTTGAACCAGAAAAATTATTCAAAATGATTTACCAACATATTAATAAAAAAGAAATCGCATTAGTTAATTTGAATTGATAGAATCCAAAAAAAAACTGCGATTTACTAAAGTTTAAGATTAAATAATAAAGTTGAAGTTACTTTAATACCAACGTTTTTTATTTTGTTTTGAAGCTTCTGATTTTCTAGATTTATGCGCACCGCCACTTCTATTAGAATTTTTTGGTGGCGTTTTTGTTTCTGCTTCTGGACTGCCTGCATGCCAAGGATAAGGATGATCTGAAATTGTTGTTACATCCACTTTTATCAATTTCATAATATCTTTCCAATACGGTTCTTCGTCTTTACTACAAAAAGAAATAGCAATACCACCATTGCCAGCACGACCGGTTCTACCAATACGATGGACATAGGTTTCTGGAATATTTGGTAAATCAAAATTGATTACAAAGGGCAATTGATCAATATCAATACCACGAGCTGCAATATCGGTAGCCACAAGAACACCAACTTCTTTATTTTTAAATGCATCTAAAACGCGTTGTCTTGCTGATTGCGATTTGTCTCCGTGAATAGCTTCTGCTGCAACACCATGTTTACGCAATGCTTTTACAACATTATCTGCACCGTGTTTGGTTCTAGAAAACACCAAAACATCCGACAGTTTTTCATTTCGAATCAAATGGTATAATAAATTTCTTTTTTCAGTTTTGTCAACAAAATACACTCTTTGTTCTACATTTTCAGCTGTTGATGAAACAGGAGAAACCGAAACAGTTGCTGGATCTTTCAGAAACATTTCTGCAAGTTCTCGAATAGCAATAGGCATTGTTGCCGAAAATAATAAGGTCTGACGGTTATTTGGCGTAAGTTTTACGATTTTTTTTACATCGTTTACAAATCCCATATCAAGCATTTGATCTGCTTCGTCTAAAACTAAAGTATGCAAATGGTCTAAATCTATAAAACCTTGTTTGTGCAAATCAAGTAATCTACCTGGAGTTGCTACCAATATATCAACCCCTTTTCGCAAAACATCTACTTGAGGAATTTGAGAAACACCACCAAATATCGTAAGTTGTGTTAAGTTGGTATATTTTCCGTAACGGTCAAAGTTCTGACCAATTTGAACCGCCAATTCTCGAGTAGGAGTAATGACTAATGCTCGTATGGCTTTTGCTTTTTTGGTAGAACCAACAATTCGGTGCAATTGATGTATAATTGGAATTGCAAATGCTGCTGTTTTTCCGGTTCCTGTTTGAGCACAACCAATTAAATCTCTTCCTGCTAAAACGATAGGAATAGATTGTTCTTGTATAGGTGTTGCTTCGGTATAGCCTTCTTCAAAAACGGCTTTTTGGATACTTTTAGAAAGTGATAAATCTTCAAATAACATATAATGTGTTTTAATTATTCAGTTTTTAAACGCTGAAATTGGGCACAAAGATAGGTTATTTAATTCAAGTGACTTTTAACTGTTAAAACTGAACAATCATATTGTTAATAATTCTTTCTGTAGGATCATTGGCTTTCATAAAATCGGTGACCAAATACCCAATTAATTTCCCTACGAGTTGATTGTTTTTTTCATCACCCAAATCAGGTGCTCCTTCACAAATATGCAAGTAAGTTGCGTTTTTGTTTTTACCAAAAAAATGAATGAACTGACGCAATTGCTCTATCGAAAATCCACTCAAAGTCATTGCACTTGAAGGGATGTTTGGGATGGCATCCAAATCTACTTCGATACCAAAATAATCTGTATTGATGAATTTCAATGCTTTAGTCATTTCAGCATCAAAATCTTTTTGTTTTCGAATAGCAATCTCATCATAAGTGTTATACTGTACTCTTTGATGTATTTTTTTAATGATACTCAACACTTTTTTAGAAGTATAATTTTCGTGTAATCCAAAAATAAAATATTTATTTAAGAATCCTTCTTCATAAGCATAAGAAAATCCATTACCACTGTGTCTTCCTTCTAGAATTCTAAAATCTGAATGGGCATCAAAATTAATGGCATTAATAGGTTTTCCTTTAGCAAGTGCAGCACCTTTTATATTACCATAAGAATTGTTATGTCCACCACCAATGATAATTGGGATTTTACCCAATTTTATTATTACAGAAATAATATGTGCTACTTCTTTATCGATTTTTACCACCAATTCACTTAATTTTTTTCTATCTGTGATATTGAGAAAATTTAAATTTTCAACTGCAGTCATTTCTTCGGCAACATTAAGATGTCCTAAAATAAGTATTTGATTTCTTTTACAAAACTGATTGTATTGTATGTTAGCAATACTTTTTATAGCACTTTCCCAAGCAGAAGCTGCGCCAGGACGACCAAAATTAGCACGAACACCAATATCTTCGGGAATTCCTAATAATACATATCGAGCAGGACAATCTTTTATAAAGTCTTTGGCGTCAGTATTTTTGGGTATTGTAAACATTTTTTCGCCAAATTTTATTTCGCCACTTCTATGGTTGGTTATTTTGGCTAAATCAGTATTTGAAAACAGAATTATTCGATCCATAAAAAAAAATTAACATACAAAAGTAATATAATCATACAAACTTACGTTATTACCTTAAATATTATTATTTTTGTTAAAACAATATATAAAAACTTATGGAAAATCAAAAAAGCAATTCAAATTTAAAAGCGGTTATTGCAATATTAGCTTTACTTCTAGTAGGAAGTCTAGTATACATATTCAAAATGACCTCTGATGCAAAAGCGCTTCAAACCGTAATATCATCTACCAAAACAGAGAAAGAGTCTGTAATGAAAGATTTAGAAGAATTGAAAGCTACTTACGATGCTGCAATTGCCGAAAACACCTCTATGTCTGAAGAATTAATAGCAGAAAGAGAAAAAGTAACCAATTTAATATCGGATTTGAAAAAATCTAAAGGTGATGTAGCTTCAATGGCAAAATACAAAAACCAATTTTTTGCATTAGAAACCAAAATGAAAGGGTTAATGCAAGAAGTTGAAGTTTTAAAGAAAGACAATGCAACACTTACTACCCAACGAGATAGTACAGTTATGGTTCTGGGAGAAGCCAAGAAATACAACGAAGTATTGGTTGGTCAAAACGAAGAATTGACTAAAACTGTAGAAGTTGCTTCAAAATTAACAGTGTCTAACTTGAAAACAGCTGCTTACAAAATGAGAAGCTCAGGAAAACAAATAGAAACTGAAAAAGCAAGACGTGCAGATGTTTTGAAAATTAGTTTTACCATTGCTGAAAATAAAGTTGCAAAAACAGGTGATAAAACCTATTATGTTCAAGTTATTGATAGCAAAAACAATGTGTTAGGTGAAAAGAAAACAG
>JAYTNO010000135.1:0-3991 GCA_043748275.1 Flavobacterium sp.
AAGAAGTAAGAAGTAAGAAGTAAGAAGTAAGAAGTAAGAAGTAAGAAGTAAGAAGTAAGAAGTAAGAAGTAAGAAGGAGGTTTTTTACTTAGTACTTAGTAATTTTTACTCACTAATTACTACTCACTACTCACTTATTGAAGTAAAAAGGTCAAGGATCATTTTTTTACTCACTACTTAATACTCACCAATCACTTATTTAAGTAAAAAGGTGAAGGGTCATTTTTTTACTCACTACTTACTATTCACCATTTACAATTCATTGTTAGTGGTTTACTCTCGAATCAAAATCTACCATCCATTGAATTTCAAATTTGTCTTTGAAAAGTCCGAAGTAAGAACCCCAAGGACTATCGGAAATTGGTACTTCAACTTTTCCTCCTGCTGAAAGTCCGTGAAATAATTTATCGGCTTCTTCTCTGCTTTGTGCGCAAATCGAAATAGAATACCTGTTCCCTTCTATCATTTTTTGCCCCATACTTTCTACAAAGTCGGTTGCCATTAACATATTCTCTTTGCCAATCGGCAAAGAGATGTGCATAATTTTATTGGCATCACTTTCAGGTAACGTTTGTCCGGGACTAGGCATATCTTTGAAACGGATAAGCATCGCAAATTCACCTCCAAAAACAGATTTGTAAAAATTGAACGCTTCTTCGGTATTTCCGTTGAAGTTGATGTAAGGATTTATAATTGCCATAATTATTATTTTTAAGCGTTGATTAATTTTTCAATGTCAAATTTAGTCATTTGCATAAAGGCATAAAGTACTTTCGGTGCTTTTTCCGGATCGTTCATAAGCTTTCCTAATATAGAAGGAACAATCTGCCATGAAACACCAAACTTATCGTCGAGCCAACCACATCTGCTATAAGTTCCACCTTCGCCCAACTTCTCCCAGTAATAATCAATTTCCTCTTGCGTTTCACAGGTAATTACATACGAATTAGCAGGAGAAAATTTATACTCCGGACCACCATTCAGCGCCATAAATTTTGTATCGTTCAATTCAAAAATAACAGCCATTGGATTTTCAGATACTATTTTAGAGTTTTTGAAAATTGAACAATAATGTTCTGCTGCTGCTTTGGCTTTTCCGTCAAACCACAAGCAAGGAAAAAGTTTATTTGCCATAATTAAATTTTTTGATAGGATTTATTTTATTGTTTACTTAAAATTTAACTCACAAGATCGTATTTTTTTGTTTAAACTTTTTGCATTTACTACAATAAATTGTATTCCAAAAGTAGAATGAATACCAAAAAACCTATCTGCTTTATTTCAATTAATCAATTAGAGACTCTAGTGGGCGGCACGGAAACTATATGCTAGCCAGAAACGCATTGATGTTCCAAAAATAATTAAAATATTTTTAGGCTTAACAATTTTCGTAACGGCCGTGATAGTTATTACTTTGTTGCACCTTGAAGAAAAATCTGCAGACCTAATGTCCGCTCAAGTTCTGCTTTTAGATTCGCTGCTTCGACTGTGTTTTCAGGGAATGCTCAATTGTAATAATAGCAGCGGTGCCTTCAATGGAGATGTTTTTATGGCAAGAGTTTTTTACTTTAATAAAATTGTCATTAGTCTTTCACTACCTTCCCTTTTTTATTAACTCCCGCTTTATTTCTTAACTCGTAAAGGTAAACACCTTTAGCCAGCTGCTCAGTATTTAATACAGTTGAGCTAGTAAATTTCTCTTGCATTAATTTTCGAGAGGCTATATCATAAATTATAATTTCCGTTGACTCGTTATTGCTTTTTTCTATTTTTAAATAATCGTTAAATGGAACAGGATAAATATTCGCACTGAATGTTTCACCTATTTCATTTATTCCGATCGTAAACTGAGAAGCAAGAATTGGTTGATTTGGGGTTAAATTAATTGCCATGTCGTAAACTGTATATCTAAGAAACCTAATCCAACCATAATAATAATTCCCGTTAAGAAACAACTTCACTCCAATAAATTTTTTCAATGCACCTTGATCACATTGCAGAAAAATTGGTAGGCAATTGTATATAAGACAAACGC
Source organism: Flavobacterium sp. (assembly GCA_043748275.1). GTDB lineage: Bacteria > Bacteroidota > Bacteroidia > Flavobacteriales > Flavobacteriaceae > Flavobacterium. Next base: position 2,036 of record JAYTNO010000135.1, read on the forward strand.
TACTCACCCAATAAGGTGAATTGTTGCTTATTCCTAATCCACTATCAATTGCAGTAGCTTGACAAACTCCATTTAATGATAAAGTGTCAACTATCCCTATTTTAGAATTTGTATCTATAGGAATCAAATGTTCTTGTGTACACTTACAGCAACCTGAATTACAACACATGGGGGTTGATTGTTCATACCATGAATAAACTGCAAAATCAAAATCGTAAATTCCATCTTGGTTAATATCAATCTTAAGGTGGGCATCGGAATTGACAAGAGGTAAATTTAATACTGTATCAGGAATAAAGTCCGTATATAATATTTGTCCTTTTACAAATAATGCGAACATCAATATAAATGTTGTGAGTAAAATTTTTAGTTTCATTATTTTAAAATTTAAAATAAAACAAGACGTAAATCGTAGGCTTTAGAATTTCCATCAGTTAGCTTTTTATTCTATTCTTATCTTCTTGTTTTTCGAAGATATTAATAATTTATTATTGAACCTAATTTATGCTTTCTACTTTTGCCAAAATTTCGGTGCTAATAACTTAAAATTTACAGTGAATCGTCTCGTTGCTCTCTATTAGACGGCCGTATTGACTTGTTAAAAATTTTGCAAGCCCCAAAAATTTAAACCATGTACAAGTACTGCCGGAACAAAACTTTTTGTTCTATGAGTTAGATAACCCCACATCAAACCAATTGGAATAATCCGTATTGAACTTAAAATGGCTTCGGTTAAGTTTAAGTCTTCCGAATACCATTTAGGAACATGCATTAGCGCCCAGAGAAGCGTTGTAACAAACCAACCTATTCCGAAATTATTGAAGTAGGCTCCCAATCTCGTTTGTCCAATCACTCTTAAAAACTCTTCTGAAAGCCCGGCCATAATAAATCCGGAAAATAATACACCAACAATGCCTCCACTTTCTGCTATTAATGCATTCCACGTTAAACTTTCAGGAGAAACAATTCTATTTGCAATTCCAGAAATTAATACGATTGGAATCACTACGAGTATTCCTTGAAATCGAAGCCCTAAGTCTGCCGGCTTGTATTTTAAAACAAATAAAATGATAGCTAATCCGATTGGAAAAACAAAAATAACCAAAGGCAGAATAACAAGTCTTTTTATTCCTGTGAGATGTTGCCAGTCGACCGATGGAGCAAAACGAAAATATAAAAACACCAACCCTAGTAAAAAGCATAATAGGAAATAGAATGTTTCTCGTTTAGGATTCCGAACTACAAATCCAATCATCGGCGTTTTCTTTATTGTATAAAAATCGATACAGAACGAACACAGCCAAATTACGATGATGTACGCTAAACTCTGCTTCAAGGTGTCATGTCGATAACCAATATAAATTACTATGAGTACAGTTGCTACTACTAGTAGAAAAGTCAAAAGGTTTGTTTTGATTTTTTCCAGTTGAAATTGAATTACGGTTTTTACCATGAAAGGGGGCTTAGATTATTGTTTTCAAAAATACACGAGCACATCATTAAACTCATTTTTTGATCTAGGAAATTTCAAATTAGAACAAATTAAAAATACGTTTACAGTGTAGGGCTTAAACTTAGTACCAACTTAGATTTGCACTAAATATTATTAAACTTTCAAACACCCTGTAAAACACCCTGTAAAACAATCTTACACAAATCTAATAATAAATGGCAATTAAACATATCCCACAAAACAATTATGCAAATACAGTTCTACAACATAAACTAAATGTCCTGTACCCCTCCTTTATACTACCAGACAGAATTTTTATTCAATACAATTTAGGAATTCTGATGCATGCCCCGAGTTCAATTTTAAAACAAAGCTAATTTATCAGAATTGAAAAGCGAAATTTATCAATTACATTATAAAAAGAAGTTGGAGACACATTAGTTTGATGGTGCGGTAAAAGAATGCGCCACAAAATAACTTACTGTAATTTCTTGAATTGCTTG
>JAYTNO010000136.1:0-23304 GCA_043748275.1 Flavobacterium sp.
GCTTCAAATTTGCCGTCCTTGTTTTTGAAAAAAGCATCATAATATAAAGCTTCCGCAGCCAATTCTCCTTTGGCAATTGTCAATAATTTAGCGTAAGCGGTTCTTGCTTTTGCTTCGTCATTGGTTTGAATTGCTGATCTTGCTACGATAATTTGAGCATCACTTTTTACTTTATCATCCGTTTTTGGGTTGCCCAAAACTTTGTCAGCATAAATAACTGCATTTGGATAATCTTTTTGCTCGTAATACGTTTTCATTAAATTAGATTGCGCAAATGTCACATTCTGAGGAAAATCGGCTTCGGTTTCTAATCGTTTTAAAGTAACAATTGTTTTTGGTGCATCTTGTTTCTTAATATAAATTTGTGCTAATCGTGCTAAAGCTTGTTCTGTAAATTCGTTTCGAGATTTTGAAACCACATATTCATAATTAGCAACAGCATTTGTCTCTAAACCATCTGCAAAATAAGATTGTGCCAAATAAAAATTAGCTTTCAATGCGTGAATTCCGTTTGGAAATTTAGTAACATAACTACTTAAATTTGAAATCGCTTGCTTGGTATTATTCTGCAAATATTGTTTTTCTGCAGCTTCATAAGTGTCATTATCTAACTCAGCATCGGAAACTTCGACAAAATCTAGTGTTCTAACCCAAGTTGCATATTCGTCTACTTTTCCGTTATCAACATAAATCAAACGCGCTGTAGAAACTGCTTCTAATGCTTCTGGACTACGAGGATATTCGGCTGCTATTTTCTTGAATTTCAATAACGCTTGTGCGTCATTTTCGGCATTATAATAAATTAAACCTTGACGCAAAATTGCTTTTGAAGAATAAGAACCATTTTTAAATTCGGCAATTAATTGGTCATAGGTTTTTATTGCATTGGCAGTATTTTTTTCGACAACATAAGTATTTCCTAATTCAAAAAGGGCATCGTCACGATATTGTGATTTCGGATAAACAGATAAAAACTTATTCAAATCTTCAATTTTTTTATCATTTTTGGCAATAAAACCATAACTAATGGCTTTTTGAAAAGTTGCATAATCGGCATCGACACTTTTCAATTCGATTACTTTATTGTACGCTTCAATGGCTGGCCAATATTTTGCGGTTACAAAACGGCAATCGGCCAATCTCAAATAAGCATCATTCAATCTAACTTTATCGTCTTTTACTGCATCAATATGATTTTGAAAATAATTTCCGGCTTGATCATATTCTTTTTGTTTGAAATAAGCATAAGCAATATTATAGTTCACATTTTTATTTTCTGGTGTGGTTTTGGCTTCAGGAAATCCTACAAACTGTTTGAAACTAATCAATGCTTCATTAAAATTGTCTAGAACATATTCCGTTTCGCCTTTCCAAAAAGTAGCTCTGGCAGAAAATTTGGCATTTTTTGGTTCCGCAATTGATTTTTTGAACATCGCCAAAGCTTCTATATAACTTCCGTCTGTATACAATTCTAAACCTCTGTAGAAAGTAACTTTTTGGTACGCTTCTTTATTGGCAAAAGATTTGTTTTTTTCTAATAATTCTAAAGCACCTTTATAATTTTTTGATGTAATAAATGAATTTATCAATAACGTTTCAACTTCTTGTTTGTTTGGAGAATTTGGATATTTGGTTAAAAAAGAAGACAATACATCTGGAACCGATTGATAGGAATTTCCGATTTCGTAACTTAATTTCGCATAATTCAAACTTGCATCTTCTTGAATTTTAGCATCAAAAGCCAACTCTGATGCATTCTTAAAAGCATTTAACGCTTGTTGTTTTCTATCGGTTTTAAGATAGCTTTCGCCTAAATGGTAGTAGGCATTTTGTGCCACAAAATCTTTTCCAGCAATGATATTATTGAATTGTGAAATGGCATTTTCATAATCTTTTTGCTGATAATAAGCATATCCCAAAAGATAGAAATCGGTGTTGTTCCATTTTCCTTTTTTGCCTTTGTATAAAGCTAGATAAGGAATGGCTTTGTCATATTGTTTGAGGTTAAAATAACTTTCTCCTATTATTTTATTCAATTCAGATTTCTCTAAAGCATTAGATTTTGGTAAAGCAACCATTCCTAAATCGATAGCTTTTTGAAAATTACCTAATTTAAAATTCATATCCGCTTGAAAATAAGAGAGTTTCTCTTTGTATTTTTCTTCGCCAGCAACATCTTCAAAATACTTGTTTGCATTTTTATAATCGTCATTGTCATAGGCCATAAAACCTAAATAATATTTGGCTTGCGAACCAAATTCTGCCGAGTTTACCACTTTATTAAAATAAGTTGTAGCTTCTTTTTTCTTATTGGCACTGAAAAAACTGTAGCCTCTTTGAAAATTAAATTTGTCTACATCTTCATAACTCAATGTGCTTTCGTCAACCTTATCGAACCATTCTAGCGATTGTGGGTATTTTCCTTGCTCAAAATAATACTGAGCTACTTCTATGTAAGCTTGATTTTGTTTGGAACTAGTTGGATACTCTTTTACAAAATTTTCCATCATTTCATCTGCATTGGCTTGATTCAAATGAATGGCACAATTGGCACTGTAATAAGCACAATCAGCTTGAATTTCAGTATTTTTATTTGATGCTTTGACACGATCAAAAATAATTTGAGCTGATAAATATTGATTGTTTTTGTATAAGGAAACCGCTCTTTCAAAATCTTCTAAATCGTGGGTATAAAAAGCAGATTTTTGAGCTTGTGTTGGATGTATTGCTATAAAAAATAACAGAAAAAAGAACCAAGATAGTTTACGCATTGTTTATTTTTTTTATAGTTCAAATGTATTGTATTCTATAACCTATAACGAAAGGCTTTATGGTTTTATTATGAACATCTTTTTTAACAAACAGAAAATTGTGATAATAGTTCTAAAATTTATTTTGAATCACAACGTTATCTTATTACTTTTACCCAATAAACAAAATTACTATGTCTGAACCAGTTTTATTCTTAAGAAACGTTTCTATTTATCAAGAAAGTAAAGTTATTTTATCAAATGTCAACCTCGAAGTCAATCACGGAGAGTTTATTTATATAATAGGAAAAACTGGATCTGGAAAAAGTAGTTTTATGAAAACCCTTTATGCTGATTTGCCTTTATCAGAAGGCCAAGCAAGTATTGTAGGTTATGATTTGGCAAATATCAAAGAAAAAGATATTCCGTATTTGAGGCGAAAAATTGGAATTGTATTTCAAGATTTCTTACTTCTACCAGATCGTTCTGTTAGTGACAATATGCTTTTTGTACTCAAAGCTACAGGTTGGACAGAAAAAGAAGAAATGCAAAACAAAATTGATGAAGTCTTAGACAAAGTCGATTTGAAAGCCATAGCCAACAAAATGCCTCATCAACTTTCTGGTGGAGAACAACAGCGTGTTGCCATTGCTCGTGCTTTGCTTAATGATCCTGAACTTATTCTTGCTGACGAACCAACAGGAAATCTTGACCCACAAACCAGTGTAGAAGTTTTAGAAGTTTTACGGAAAATTAATGCCAACGGAAAAACAGTTATTATGGCAACTCACGATTATGCTGTTATTATGAAATTTCCTTCTAAAACATTGAAATGCGAGAATAGCAAGATTTTTGAAGTGGTGCAACGATCGGTTTAGAGATGAAGTTAAATCCATCTAAAATTTATTAATCAATATTACTAAAAACAACATTTTGTAAGTAATAATATTTAAGTAAAATTATTTTTAATAAATAAATTAACATTAATATAATCAATGACTTACAAACAGCTTTATTTATTAACTATTACTTTTTACTGCCTAATTCTATCTCAATTTGGGTTAGAGAATTTTGATACAGGTTATATTCCTAGTTTTTCGTGGCGTATTATAAATGGACAAGACGTTTACCAAGATTTTATTTATAAAGGACCACCAGTAACAATGTATTTTCATGCTTTTTTTATGAAAATACTTCCAGAGATTGGTCAGTTTTTTTTTATTAGAATTATTTTTTATTTACTTTTTGCGCTTCAAGTTTTCTTTACTGTTTCTGGGTTTTATAATTGTTTTGATTTTAAAAGTTTAAGAGTCAACAAATGGGCTGTAATGAGTGTCTGTTTTATCATTTCGCTTTTAAATTTTTCTCCTTACCCTTGGCCTACAACTGATGGATTGCTTTTTGCGTCATTTGCTTTTTGGATGATGTCAAAATATAAAACTCCAAATTTTTATAATTTACTTTGTATTACTTTTTTTACAGTTTTATCAGCATTAACAAAACAATCCTTTTATTTAATTCCGTTTCTATTTTTATTTTGGATTTTTGTAAAATTCGGTATTAAAAAAGCATTACTTTTTTTATCCCAAATACTATTTTGGCTTGGTATTTATTTTTATCTAATACTTTCTATAACTAATTTTGATACTTTTCTAAAACAAACCACAGGCGAAACTCATTTGCATGATTTATTTTATAGCGGAGTACATTCTTACATTTTTTTACCAATTCTGTATTTTCTGATTGCTGTAATATTTTTAGGAACAATTATTTTTGGTTACTTATTTTTTACAAAACAAAAAATTGAAATTTTAATACCATTTTATAAAATAGTTATAGCAACCTTTTTTGCAATTGCTATTCTTTTTTCACTATTAAAAGAATTTCCATTTGCTTCAAGAATTGCTTTTGATGCTAGTGTACTAGCAGTTTTATATGCTTTTGTTTTTGATAAGAGAACGATATCATATTTAGCACCAATATTAGTTGCATTAGGAATTGCTTGGTCTTCATCAATTAGTATGGGTTATCCATATCCTATTTTATATTCTACTGGTATCATATTGAGTTTTATTGTTTTGATGGACAAAAAATTGAATATTAATCCTAAATGGTATTTTTGGATTGCTTTACCAGTTTGTTTAGTAGCGTTTTCCTATAATTATAGACCTTACAGAGAAGCTACAATTTTCAATTTAAAATATTCTTTAGAAAGTATCTCTCCAAAATTAAAATTTATAAAATCAAGCAAACAAACATTTGAAAAATATTCAGAATTAAAAGAATTAATTGCCAAATATGGAGAAAACTTCATTGTTGCTCCAAATATCCCAATGGCAAATTATCTTTTTAACAATCAAAGTGAATTACCTGCCGATTGGATTATAGAAACCGAAGTAAACCGACAACAAAAAAGATTTATCAAAATAGCATCTGATAAAAAAAATTATATATTTTTAGAAAAATCTTTTTTAGAAAAAGAAGAGTGTATGCCGGAGATTGCATCTAAATTTAGTTCTATTTCTTGGTTTTTTTACACAAAATTTAACAAGATTGATGAATCTAAATATTTTATAATTTATAATTCTTTATCAAGAAATGAAACATTACCTTAGACTAATACGACCTGAACAATGGGTGAAAAATTTTTTTGTTTTTGCACCATTGTTTTTTGACAAAGCATTTCTTGATAAAACATTGTTAACTAACGTAGTATTTGCATTTATTTGTTTTTCAATTGCTGCAAGTAGTATCTATATTCTGAATGATTTTTTTGACATAAAAGAAGATCAACAGCATCCACAAAAGTATAAAAGACCTCTTGCTTCTGGTATAATAAAATCTAAAAACGCATTTGTTTTATTGTTTTTTTTGATGTCCTTGACATTAATTTCATCTTTTATAATATCACAGAAATTATTTGTAATCATTACAATTTATATTGTTTTGAATATTTTATATTCTAAATGGTTGAAGCATATTGCTATTCTTGATGTTAATATTATTGCTATTGGTTTTGTATTACGAATATTAGCAGGAACAGCAGTTACAGAGATACAACCTTCAATTTGGATTTTACTTATTACTTATGTTTTGGCATTGTTTTTAGGAATTGCAAAACGAAGAACCGATGTTGTTCTAGCTCAAAACGGAAAAGAAGTTCGTAAAAATATCGAAGGTTATAATTTGATTTTTATTGATATCGTATTAGGGATTTTAGCTTCAATAATTATTGTTTGTTATATCTTTTACTGTATTTCTCCAGAAATTCAGGAGCATTATCATTCCGATTTATTATATTTATCTATTCTTTTTGTTATCAACGGAATTTTTAGATATTTAAAATTAGCAATTGTAGATCAATCAACTTATTCACCAACTTTAATTGTTTTAAAAGATCGATTTATTCAAATAACAATATTGTCTTGGATAGTGTTAATGGGTTATTTATTGTATTTTAATACCTAAAAAGATGAAAACACTTGCTCTTTTTGATTTTGATGGTACACTTTACAAAAAGGATAGCTTACTTGAATTTACGATATTTTCTAAAGGATTTTTTGAGTTTTATAAAGGAATTCTTTTATTATCACCTTATTTAATAGGATTAAAATTAGGGCTATTGAATAATGAAAAAGTTAAAATTAGATTCATAACATATTTTTTTAAAGGATTAGAAATTGAAAAATTCAATTCACTAGCAAAATCTTTTTCATTAGAAAAAATTGATCAAGATTTAAACAAAAAAATTTTCTTGAAATTTAAAGAACACATCAATTCTAATCATCAAGTATTTATCATAACTGCATCAATCCCTGAATGGATTATACCATGGAGCAATCAATATAAAGTAAAAGTTATTGGCACTAAATTAGAAATAATTGATTCTAAAATAACAGGAAAATTTTCTTCTAAAAACTGTTTTGGAGGGGAAAAAGTCACTAGGTTGAAAGAAATAATTAACCTAAATGAATATGATCAAATATTTGTTTATGGTTCAAGCAAAGGAGATTTTCAATTGTTATCACTTGCTAGAAATTAGTTTAAAAATAAATAAAATTTTTCTCTTGCAAAAACTTACCAATCAATATCATTGCAAAAGGAAAAGTAATGGCATTAAAACGATCACCTTCGCTACACGAAATTCCTGAAGTGAAAATAATATACAAAATAAAAAAAGAGATAAAACTATAGAATATTTCGGTTTTATAACTTTTGAAAAAATAAAATGTCGCCAATACAACTGCCAATATAGAAAATAGTCGGTTTTGCCATTCTGCTAAAGCTTTTAAGATAATTTTTGAAGTTTCGAAATAACTGGTTTGCAGAACATTTTTGCAATCTTCAATGCAAATATTTCCAGTAGTTGCGTTTTCAAAAAGATTTAAAACATAGGCTTTAACCAAATTTAAAGTGTTGTATTGCAATTGCTCTTTCAGATCTTTTTTGGCAATAATCATCATTTTGTCTGGTTCTTGACTATAAATATATTCAGCTCTTGAAAGCCAAATATCATGAAAATCTTCTTTGATTTGAAATGCTTTTGCTTTTGCTCCAAGATAGTCATAATAGGTGATGACATCAATGTAACTTATGGTGAAATTCTCAAATTGATACTTCATTCCGGCACATTGAACAAAAACCATAAACATACTTCCATAAATTAGAAAAGTGAATTTGGATTTATAATTTTTGATTATTTCTTTTATAAAATACAATGTAAAAATAATAGCTAAAAATTTGGCTCCAGGTTTTATTAACATACTTAAAATAAACAAACTAAGTGAAATTATTAGACACCAAAAAGTTTTGTTTTTGATATACTTCATCAAAAAATAAAATCCCAAAACTATAAAAAGCATAAAGATACTTTCTGTTTGTAAATGAAAAATATGTGCTGTGTTGGCAACAAAAAAACCAGAAAATAAGGTAAAATAGAATGCTTTTTTGGGTTTTAAAAATGTACTTATAATTTCAAATAATACTATTAAAAAAGCTACCCAACTTATCAAATTGACATAAAAACTAACCTTGTAAATAGTATCATCATTGCCTCCAAACAAATAAGGAAAACCCGTAATAAAAGCCATTAAAATTGGTCTAGTAAAATATCCTTTATAGAACAAATATAAATCTCTGGCAGCATCTTTATAGGAATGAGAATCTGGGTATATTATCCCTTGGCTATCCATTTGGATAAAAAAATCAAAACAAAAAATCCAAAATATCCCAATAATACAAATTAGGATTTGATATTTATATTTTAATAAAAGTGATTTCATTTAAATGGTTTAAACAAATATAACCATTTTATTTTAGTTCAAAATTGTAACTTATATGAATTAAAAAAGTAAAAATATTAATGTGAAATAATATGTGAATAGATTTTTTAATCAAAAAAAATCCTAATTGCTATAATTAGGATTTTGGTTTTTAATGACTTACAATAAATTTTCTAGTATCGGTATTACTGCCATCATCTATATCTACAAAATAGATACCATTACTCAGATTTTCTGTATCTACGCGAAGTTGATCCTTTTCTGTGATAACTTTTGGAGTTATTTTTTGTCCTAAATTGTTATAAAAAGATACATTGTAATTTCCTATTGAATTTAGTTCAATATTCATTTCATTGTTAGCTGGTACGGGATAAATATTTAAATTAAATTTAGGACTATTAGACATTCTTGCTGTAGCACTTTTTATGTTTAATGTATAATCTAAACTATTATATCCTGTTGTGCTTTCCCAAGTGTTTTCATTTGCAAATCTAATGGCATATTCAGGTCTAGCAGCAAGTGTTGCAGCATTATCTGGTAAACTTAAATACATTTTATAATTACCAATAGTTATTCCTGCAGGAAGTGTCAAATTTTGAGTGATTGTAATTTCAGTTGGTCCAAGCCATTTTCTAGGATCACTGTTTAATAATATTTGATACACTTGATTGGTTGTCACGTTTTTCAATATGATATATGCTTTTCTTTCATTAAAAGGTGCAGCAAATCCAGTATTTTTAATTTTTAAAGTAATAGGTATTATAGTTCCTAATTTTACTGAAGCAGGAAGTACTGCAGATGTTAATTCAAATCGATAACCTAATTTTTTTTGAATATCATTAATACAATTATTAATAGTAAATCCTTCTATAACAGAGGTGTAATAATCATTATTCAAAAATGACCAATGCAAATCTGCCATTTCTGCCTGAGCACCAGCACAACTAGTTCTTGGCAAATTCACTTTACAAGTTTCTCCACCCATTGCTAAGTATTTTGTTTCTTGTCTTAAATAAGGCAATTCTACTGCAGGATATTTATAGGTTCCTTGATCATCAACTGATGCTAAAAAACAATCATTATGATGAGAAATTCTTGCAATATTAGAGCCGTTATAGGCTTGTGTATCTGTTATTGCTGTAGAACCATACATACTTGTTTTAAACCAAGGAGTTCTAATCTGAACCGACCTATTTGCAGGCAAAGCATTTAGAATAGCATCTACAATTTCTTTTCTATTATTATAATTTGTAGTTGTCAGTGCAAGACCATTATATCCTGGACCACCAAAATCTGCTTGACTTGTAGTATACCATTCTCCCCAAACCCCGATAAATCCTGCTTGCATAAGACAAATAATATCAGAATTTGCGATTAAATAAGGTTTTAATTGTTGAATATGTGATAATATGATAGCTTTCGTTGGATCGTGTGGCAAAACAGCTGGATCTGTAGAATATACAAAACGGATAATACATTTCATTCCTGCATTTCTAATAACATTAAAATCGGCTTGCATATTATTTAAATAGGTTTGCGATATAGGACCAGTTTTAAAATCAAGCAATCTAAATTCTCTAGATAACAAAGTAATGTTATTTAGAAGCCTAAAATTTGTTGTATTGGTTTGATTTAGTAAAGTATAACTATTTGATTTTGCTGATGCATATTTATAAAATCCTCTTTCTGGATTAGGGAAAACTGCAGTTGATGTGATATAAGTTTTAGTAACTGTTTGACTATTTATTGTAAAACAAAATAAAAGTGCTAGTAAAGTATAAATTTTAGACATAGGTAATAAATTTGAAATACTATTTTTTTTATGGTTTCAGATTTTTACAAATTTATATAGTTTAAGTACATATTTTACCGACGAAAATCATTTTTATAAAAATTAAATCGATGAAATACATAAAATAATAATATGTATATATATATTCTTACAAAACGCATTGATTTCTTAAATAATTGATTAATAAACCTTACAGTAAAGTTTTTAACAATTTTGTTTTTTAATGTTTATAAGTCCTATTTCTTAAGAATTGTCTCAAAAATAAGGCAATTATTTTTATATCAAAGACTTCAAAAAAAGATATTTAGCGTTCTATTTCAACAAAAAGTTCCAAAATATTGTAGATTCAAATTAGAAATGTAGTTTTGTTTTTTAATAAAATCTAAAAGCACAAATGAATAAATTGTCAATTATTATTCCTGTTTATAATGAAGAGAAAACAGTTCATTTGATTTTAAATAAAATTAAAAACGTTACACTACCTCAAAATATTGAAAAAGAGATTATTATTGTCAATGATTGTTCGTCTGACGAAACTTCACTTTCTATTCAAAAATATATTTCAGATCATCCAGGTTTAAATATCATTTTTCTTGAGCACACCAAAAATCTAGGAAAAGGTGCTGCTTTGCATACCGTTATTGCAAAAGCTACAGGTTAATTTACCATTATTCAAGATGCCGATTTAGAATATGACCCAAAGGAATATAGCATTTTACTACAACCTGTTCTTGATGGCTTTGCAGATGTGGTTTATGGTTCGCGTTTTATGGGCGGAAATGCACATCGGGTCTTGTTTTTTTGGCATACGATTGGAAATCACTTTTTGACTTTTTTATCAAATATGTTTACCAATTTGAACTTGACAGATATGGAAACATGTTACAAATTGTTTAATACCAAAATGTTACAATCTTTAACTTTGAAAGAAAAACGATTTGGGTTTGAACCTGAAGTAACTTCAAAAATATCAAAAATTCCAAAAATTAGAATTTATGAAGTGGGTATTTCGTATTACGGACGAACCTATGAAGAAGGAAAAAAAATCAATTGGAAAGATGGTTTTAGGGCTATTTATTGTATTTTTCGTTATGGGATTATTAATTAATACTATCTATCATTTTTTTTGCATTATTCAAATCGTTTAAAACTTCATCCAATACTTGATTTCTGTGATTAAGTTCTAGAAATGGTTGTGATTTTAATTGATTTATTTTCAATACAAACTCTTGTTCCGTTTCGGCAATTTCACAAAGTGATATAATTTTTGGATCATCTACCATATTACTATTTATCAAACAAAATCTACTTTTGAAAAGAGCATTAACTAGTTTTAATTTAGTACCAGATTGCTGAAATGAGTACATCAAATTAATATGTGCATTCATCAACAAAGTATCTAAATGCTGCTGATTTTCAATAGAAACAAACGATATAGTATTTGAATCTGCAATTTGACTTTCCACAAATTGTTCCCCATTATTAGAGGCAATAATTAGTTTATAATCTGGAATTTTTTTAAAAATTTGAATCAAAAACGCAACAGATTTTTTATTGTCTGCCAACCTCAAATCACCGTGATAAAATGCATAATTACCATATTCTGAAATAGTTTGTAACGTTTTGTTTCCGTGAAAAACAGGAACATATACAGCATTTTTAGAAAAAGAAGTTACATAATTTGTCTCAAAAACTGAGAGTGTAAAAACGGTATCAAATTCTGAAATACAATCTTGATACTTTTTATATTTTATATAATCTGAATAATAAAGAAACTTTTTTACCCAGTTTTTTTCGCTTGTATAAGCTCCATAAAAATAATTGGCTTCTAGATTGTGTAAACGCAAATACTGTTTGTAACTTAGATTTTTTAGTTTATTCTTGACCATTGTTGATTGTAAACCTTCATATAAAATTGGTGCATCTATAGCCAAAATATTTTTTAAAATATCTTTATGATTTCTAGATTTTACAGCAAAAGGTGTTGAAAAAAACATATATAAAGGATTCCGATTTTTTTTATAAAAAAAGAGTTGTTTGGTTATTTGCTTCAATTCGTCTGCAATAGTGTCATTTGTATCAAAAAAACAATGCAAATAAATATCAAAACCCAATTCTTTTAAAGCTTTTATTTTATAAAACACATCAATCACTCCACCATAATTTGCAGGAAATGGATTGTCGAAACTAATGATATGTAGTGGTTTGTTTTGCATAAAAAATAAAAATCAAAAATAGAATATTTAAATGAGGATAACCTACTAAAATGGTATATTTGAATTTTATTTTGAAAATTTATGCCTTTTTTCTCTATCATTATTCCGCTATATAACAAAGAGCTTTATATTGAAAATACCTTGAAAAGTGTTTTGAATCAAAGCTTTACGGATTTTGAAATTCTTATCATTAATGATGGATCTACAGACAACAGTGAACAGAAAATCTTAAATTTTAATGATAATCGAATTCAATATTTTTCAAAAAAAAACGAAGGTGTTTCTACAGCTCGAAATTTAGGAATTGAAAAAGCAACATCTAATTATATTACTTTTCTTGATGCAGATGATTTTTGGTATCCCAATTTTTTAGAAACCATGCACAAAGGAATTACTCTTTTCCCAAAAGAAAAAGTGTTTACTGCAGCTATTGAAATTGAAACTCCAAAAAAAATCTTTTCTGCTCATTATTCTATTTCTAAAAAGAGTGAATTTGAAATAGTTAATTTTTTTGATGCTAGCTATAAAGAATCTGTAATTTGTACTTCGTGTGCTGTTTTTCATAGAAATGTTTTTGAGAAAGTAGGCGTTTTTGATACTTCAATCAAAAGTGGTCAAGACACCGATTTATGGATTAGAATTGGACTTGTTTACCAAATTGTATTCTCTTGGAAAATTCTGGCTCGTTATGTTTATGACGAAAATAGCTTGTCAAAAAACAAAAAATATACTACATCAAAACTCAATTTTTTAAAATTTATTGAAGAAGAAAAATCAAATCCTGGGTTGAAAAAATATTTAGATTTAAATCGGTTTTCGATTGCTATAAAATCTAAACTCAACAATGATAAAGCCACTTACACAACAAATTATCAAGCAATAGATTTGAAAAATTTGTCCTCAAAGAAAAGATTTCTTCTTATTTTGCCTGCTTTTTTATTAAAAAAATTAATACATTTTAAAATTTTCATAGCAGAAATAGGAATTGGAAATTCTGTTTTTAAATAATTTTTTGGATTTTTTTAAATTTTTTAATTCCTGACAATCCTATTTTTAATTTTTCATAACTTTCATTGAAGGTAATATTTTTATTTTTTAATAAATGATAGATATGTTTCAAAAGTGTGAGATATCCATAAACTCCTTTGGTTTTATAATATAAAGCAGCTCTGGCAAAAATAAGGTTATCACTTCCTTCCTTTTTTCCTGAAGTAATCAAGGGATGAGTAACAATTACGGCTGGATTAAAACTCATTTTTAAATTTTTTTGAAGTGCTTCTCTCAAAAACAAATTCTCTTCGGCTGTTTCAAAAGTAGCTCCTAATCCGAAATATTCATCAAATTTTAGTTGGTGTTTTTTGATTGTTGCAACTTGAAAAGCAATTTCTATTGAGCAAACTTTATCAATCGTTTCTAATGTATGCTCATAGGAATTTATTGAACTATTTTGAGGTTTTTGATTCCCAATTCGTTGATGGTTAAAGGTAATTATTGCTTGATTTTCATCATTATTAAAAGCATTATTTATCACATTATCAAAATCTTGTGTATATACAACATCATCATCTGCAATCAAAGCTATTCTTTTTGAACAATTTTCTAATGCTAAATTTCTACTTTTTGACAATCCTTTTTCAAAAGAGTTTATTACTCTTATATTTTTATAATTTGAAACTACTATTTGTATAGGAATGGTTTGATTGATGATAAGAATATTGAATTCAGAAAAATGCTTAAAAGGAAATAATAACTCCAAAAAATCTAATGAAGTTTTATTCATCGTAGAAATTAAAATTTCTATATCGTTAACAGAAAAAGGATTTGTCAATTTGTTTTATATTTACACAAATATAAAAATTTATTTACCGAATGAAAATACTTTTGGTTGGCGAGTACAGCAGACTTCATAATTCTTTGAAAGAAGGTCTTGTTGCTTTGGGTCATACGGTAACAATTGTAGGTTGTGGCGATAGATTTAAAAAATTTGAAACTGATTTCTCGATTTCGCCAAAAATAATTGCATCCAATGAATTTTTCCGATTTCTTAATAAATTTTCAATTAGAGTTTTAAAACTTGATTTAGAACGATTAGAGAAAGGTATTCGTTTTAAAAAAATATTGCCTACACTAAAAAATTATGATGTCGTTCAGTTGATAAATTCTGATGCAATTGGTACTTTCCCAAAATGGGAGATTAAATTGTATCAAAAATTGTTTTCGCAAAACAAAAAAAAATACTTGCTGATTTGTGGTGAAGATACACCTATTATTGAAGTATGTCTTAAAAATAATCTCAAATATTCTGCACTTACACCCTATCTTGAAAACAAAAAATTAAAAAAATATTTTTGGTTTTCATTAAAATATATTTCAAAACCGTATCGCAAATTGTTTGATTTTATAGAAAAAAATTGTGATGGCTTTATAGTTTCTGATTTAGATTATAAAATTCCTATGAGTCAAACCAGTATCGCTTGTACTTTGATTCCTAATCCTATAAATCTTGATTTATTACCTTATCAAGAAATGAAAATTACGGATAAAATTGTGATTTTTCACGGTATTAATCCTTTGAGTTCCATCAAAAAAGGGAATGTTTTTTTTGAAAAAGCATTAGCTATAATTGAAGAGAAATACCAAGATAAAATTGAAATAATTACAGCAGTAAGTGTTCCATATAAAGAATATATTGAATTGTATAACAGAGCACACATTCTTCTAGATATGGTTTATAGTTATGATCAAGGATATAATGCACTTGAAGCTATGGCAAAAGGAAAAGTAGTTTTTACAGGTGCCGAAACTGAATTTGAAACCTATTATAATCTAAAAGAAAGAGTCAATATTAATGCTAAACCAAACGTTGATTCGTTAGTTCAAGAATTATCTTTTTTGATAGAAAACCCAAATGAAATTCTTGCTATAAGTAAGAGAGCTAGAAAATTTATTGAGCAAGAACATCATTATGTGAAAATTGCTGAAAAATATGTGTCGAAATGGAATTTAAAAACCTAATTTACTGTTGCAACCGCTTTTGGTTTACGTTTTCCAGAAAAATCAGCAGGATATTTTTGTTTATGTTGTTCGATATATTTGTAAGGTTGATCTTCATACAAATCTTTTAATTCTACAAAAAAACCATTTTTCAAGCAATATCCTCTGTAGCTAGGTGATATTGTATCAGAACTAATCCATTCTCCATTATTTTTATATATAAAAACGGTATTCCTTGTATCAAAATAAGCTTGAAGATTTGGATAATAATAATATCTTATTCCAATGAACTTTTCAGTTGATTTTCTGCTGTTTACAAATACTGTATCTAGTTGTACTTGAGCTTTTGAAATTTGACTAAATAAAAACAAAGCCAATATATAAAAGTAATGTTTCGTTTTCATAATTTTTATCTTTTTATAAATTAAAAAAAATGATTTGGGACTGTAAAAATACGACTAAGTTCCAATTTATACGACTAAAAATTAACATACTAGTTAATCGGTATTTTTTATCGATAAAAGGCAGTCAGTTTTTTAATTTTTGTAGGTATTTTATTGGTATTGAATGTAAAAAAAAAAGCTTTCAAGTTGTTTATCGATTATAATGTTAAAAAAAAGATCTGTCAAAAATATATCCCTAATTTCACCTCATATTTTAGAATTAAACATACTAAATAAACAATATAAACGGTAGAAATTCGTTATTAAAATAACAAAAAAACAATTTTTTATTATTGTTCGCCCCAGAATCTATTTTAAAAAAAACTTAACTTAAATAAAATGAATACTTCAAGAAAAAAAATTATCCATACTATCGATAAACAAGAAACTAATAAGACAATTTCTACAAAAAACGAGGTCGAAGTTAGTCTTAAAGATTTGTTATTGAGCGAGATAAGATCAATGTATTATATCGAGAAAGCTCTTTTGAAGACTTTTCCTAAAATGATTAAAAATGCTTGCTCTTTTGAATTAATAGAAGCACTTACTTTTCACCAAGATGTTGCCAAATTGCAAATTACTCGTTTAGAAGAAATCTTTTTACACCTTAATGAAAAACCAATTTTAGAGAGATGTAAAGCATTAGAATTTATTATAACCGAATTAGAAGAGGTTATTGATAAAACCAAGTTTGGTACTGTTCGTGATGCAGGAATTGTTTTGAAATTACATAAAATTGCTACTTTTGAAGTTGCAACCTATTCTTTACTTACTATTTTTGCTGAAAATTTAAATCAAAATATCATTTTTGACTTCTTATTTAAATCATTAAACGAAGAAAAAGTTATCGAAATGCGATTGATAAAAATTGCAAATGCCATCCGATTTCATTCAACTGAAACTTTGATATAATTATTTTTTGCTGGATTTAAAGTTATGCTCATAAAGTTGAATCCAATTATCAACAGAAATTTTTTTTGACAATTCTGAAATTAAATCATACGGAATATCATTTATTTTCTTAAACCGAATACATCCTTTTCCCATATCTAGTTTGGTTTTGGAGTGTTTTGGATACTCTGCTACAAACCAATCTAACAATTCTGAACTACCATAAATTCCTAAGTGATGTAGCACAATAAAATTTTTCTGTGAACCAATATTCATAAAAGGCAAAGGTAATTTTGGATTGCAATGATATCCATTTGGGTACGTTGTATGCGGAACTACATACCCAATCATACCATAATTCATAACTTCCTCAAATCCATTAGGGATATTCTCTAGTATTGATTTTCTCAATAATTGCATACATTCTTTTCTTTCTTCGGGCAAAGAATCTATATATACTTCTGGAGAATTGACTTTTAATTGCATCTATAAATTAATTTTCAATAAAAATATAAAATTCATCTCAATGTTAATCAAATTTATTCTAAATATTTTCGATATTTGTTGAAATGTTAGAAATCACTTATGAGTAAAAATCCTATAAGAAAAGATAAAACATGTTTGAATTGCGGACATGTTGTTGAAAATAGATTTTGCCCCAATTGTGGTCAAGAAAATACAGATACTCGAAAAACATTTCATCATTTGTTTATTCACTTTTTTGAAGATTTAACCCATTATGAGAATGCCTTCTGGAAAACCATCAAAAATCTTCTTTTAAAACCTTCATCACTCACAAAAGAATATTTATCAGGAAAAAGACTTTCTTACCTTGCACCTGTTCGACTGTATATTTTTATCAGTTTTGTAACTTTTTTTTTAGTTTCAGTAATACCCGATAATGATGAAGATTTTATAAAAGAAACTAACAAAAAAGGAGCCAAAGAAACCGTAGTTGGTAATAAATATGTAAAATTAACATCCCAAGATAGTATTGATGATACTGAATTGACTAAAAATGAATTAAAAACAATCAATTCTATTTTAAATGCAAAATACATCCCAGATGACGCAAAAGACTCAATTATAAATGCCATAAAAACATCTCGAGAGCTCAAAAACGAAAAAGACGATTCTTTTATGAATTTTGGCTACTCTACTATTAAAGAATTAGATTCGGTAAGAAAAGTAAATCCAAATGAGGTAAATGATATAGAATATTGGTTGAGTAAAAAGATTATTCCACTAAATGAAAAGTATACCAATAATGAAATTATCGAAAAACTGGTAGAATCTGCCAACCATAATTTTCCAAAAGTATTGCTTTTGTATATGCCATTGTTTGCTTTTTTTCTTTGGTTGTTTCACAATAAAAAAAGATGGTATTATTTTGATCATGGCATATTTACTTTGCATTATTTTTCGTTTTTATTGCTTATTTATTTGGTTTTGTATCTGTTAACAAAATTAATCTCATTATTTATTGAAAATATTTTCACCAATTTTTTAGATGGCGCTATTCATTTTGTTGGTTATATTTGGATGTTTTATTACTTTTTTCCTGCACATCATCGTTTTTATGGAGAAACAAGAATAATTTCATTCATAAAAAGCTCAATTTTGTTTTTTATTAATATGATATTCATATGTATCATACTTTTACTTTTTTTCCTTTACACTTTAATTAACATTCATTAAAAAATGAAAAAAATAATTTCAATACTACTTATTACTGTAATTTTCATTAGTTGTAGTAGTCAACAAAATAAAAATTCAATATCTAATCTTGTTCCGTATCTGAATAGCATTACAGCCGAAAACTTAAAAACAGACTTAACTATTGTGGCATCTGATGAAATGGAAGGTCGTGAAACTGGAAGTGTTGGACAAAAAAAAGCTGGTGATTTCTTGATTAGTGAATATAAAAAAAATGGCATTTCGTTTCCAAAAGGAGCTGATTCTTATTATCAAAAAGTTCCAGCTGCTTATTTGAATGCAACAAGAAATGAAGATTTACCTGATTCTGAAAACATTTGGGCATTTATAGAAGGTTCAGAAAAACCAGACGAAATTGTGGTGCTTTCTGCTCATTATGATCATGTGGGCATCAAACACGGAGAAATTTATAATGGTGCAGATGATGATGGTTCGGGAACTGTAGCACTATTAGAAATTGCAAAAGCATTACAAAAAGCAAAAAATGAAGGTCACGGACCAAAACGTTCTGTATTGATACTTCACGTTACAGGCGAAGAACACGGTTTGCACGGTTCTAGATATTATTCAGAAAATCCATTATTCCCTATTGCTAATACAATTACAGATGTTAATATTGATATGATTGGTCGTCGTGATGAGTTTCACAAAAATTCAAACAATTACATTTATCTGATAGGTTCCGATTATTTATCTTCGGATTTATTTACCATTTGCGAAGAAGCAAATAAAAATTTCACTCAACTTGATATTGATTATAAATACAATGATAGAAACGACCCAAATCGTTTTTACTATCGTTCTGATCATTATAATTTTGCTAAAAACGGAATTCCATCAGTTTTTCTATTTAATGGCACACACGAAGATTATCACAGACCAACGGATGAAGTAAGTAAAATTGAATTTGATGCTTTGGCAAAAAGAGCACAATATGCTTTTGCAATAGTTTGGGAATTGGCCAATAGAGACAAAAGACCAGTAGTAGATAAAGATGGGAAATAAAAATTAGTTAAAAACCTCTGTTTTAATTCCATCAAAACTTGCAAAAACCATACTTGGATGTGAATCTTGATGAAAAATGGTACCGTTATTATCTATGGCAATTGCACCAGCAAAACCATCATAAGGTTGGAGTTCGTTAAATGTTTTTTCGAATGCTTTTTCTAACGAAAATCCATCAGTAACACGGGTAACAATTTTTGCTGCTGTAGCATTACTTACTATATCTTCACCAACACCTGTAAGACTTACACCGCAAAATTCATTGGCATAATTTCCTGCAACTGTAGCCGAATCTGATATTCGTCCAGGAATTTCAAAACCTTTTCCGCCTGTAGAGGTTGCTACTGCTATTTTTCCGTTTGCATCTAATGCAACACAACCTACAGTTCCTACTTTTGTTGCTGCAAGTTTTGCTTCATATTCAGCTCTTCGCTGCGGAATTTCAGTTGAGAATTTTTCGAATCCGTGTTGACGTGCAAAATTAGTAGCTCCACTTCCACCAAGAACTCTATCGTCTACATTCATTAAAATTTGAGCTACTTGAATAGGATTTTTTACTTCTTCAATATTGATAACGCCACTCATTTTTTGCGTTTCGCC
Source organism: Flavobacterium sp. (assembly GCA_043748275.1). GTDB lineage: Bacteria > Bacteroidota > Bacteroidia > Flavobacteriales > Flavobacteriaceae > Flavobacterium. The sequence goes on from JAYTNO010000136.1 coordinate 19,690, forward strand.
ATCCATCAATGAAGCGCTCATTCTTATTTTTCCATCACTTTGAATTTGTGAACCAATACCTGCATTAAACAATTCATCATCTTCTAATAATGAAACTGCATAAACCACAGTTTCTAATGCAGAATGAGATTGCAAATAGTCAAAAGAGTCTTTTACTATTCGTAATAATGCTTCTTGCTTTGCAACTTTTGTTTCGTGATTGGTTGATGATTCTGAGAAAAAACCACCGTGTATAATTATTTTAGACATTTTAGAATATTAGTTTTTTAGACTTCTTATAAATTTAGATAATTATATAAAATTCTGAGTTGTCTAAATAACCTGAATTAAACATATTGAGAACTCTTAATAGTCATTTTGAAAGTATCTAAATCAAAAGTATCGTTTTTACTCATAACATGAGTCACAAGATGATTGATTGAAATGGGTTGCCCTAGTTCTACTTGGGTTAAATTGGTGTCTTTTACTTCTCTGCCATCAACCAAAATAACTAATCCAGAACCAATAGCTTCCATTTGACGACCATTGGTAATGAGTAATCCTGTATCTTCTCCAAGACCAATTCCTAATACTTTTGGGTTACCAACAACTGCTTGAAATAGTCTGCCAATTCTACCTCTTTGTACAAAATGAGTATCAATAATAACATCATCTATTAATCCTAAACCAGAAGTAATTTTCACTTCTCCTTTTAATAATGCTTCACTACTACTTCCTTGATATATCATATTATTTGAGGCTGCAGCTGCTCCAGCAGAAGTTCCTGCATAGATAAAATCTTCATTTCTATACTTTTCTAGTAATATATCATCAAAAGGTGTTCCTCCTAATATAGATGTCAATCTCAATTGATCACCACCTGTAAACATAACAACATCTGCAGCTCTCAATCTGTCTAAAACTTCAGGATCCATTGCTTGTTCACGACGTTCAATATTGAGAACATCGGCATTATGTGCATTCAAATAACTCAATGCTTTTACATATTCTGGACCAATTTCTCTCGGAATTTTTGAAGCTGTAGTAATTACTTCTATTCTTGATAATTCTTTATGTTTAGATTCATTTATGATACGTTTCAAAATGCCTTCTTCAAAGAAATTTAAATTCTTTGAAGCATTTTTATCTAAATCTGTTTCAGTAAAACTGCCTTTATCAACAGCACCACCAATTATTATTAATTTTCCTCGTATGTTCATTCGGTAAAAATAGCTAAATCTTTAAATAATGCAAATCTATTTTACTTTTTTGAACTTATTTCTTTTGACTTTAATTTCTAAAATGAAACATAATTTTATAACTAATTAACTTTTGTTTAATGCCACTTAAGTTTAAATGATACTAAAATTAGAATAAAATAAAGAAGATAAAAATTTGAAAATCAAAGTTAAAGGATAACTTTTAGAATAAGATTTTCAAAAAAATAAAATAAATTTTGACAAACCGGCTAAAAAATTTACTTTAGTAAACAAATACAGCATACTTTTAACAAATTCGTTACCAAAATAAAAATCAACTGACTAACAATAATCCAATGAAAATTCTAAAAATACAAGCATTACGTGGACCAAATATTTGGAGTGTACAAAGAAAAAAATTAATTCAAATGCGTTTGGATTTGGAAGAAATGGAACTTTCTCCAACAAATAAAATAGATGGTTTTAGAGAACGTATTGAAGCAATGTTTCCCACTATGATTGAGCATCGTTGCTCTGAAGGTACACGTGGCGGATTTTTCTCACGTATAGAAAGAGGAACTTGGATGGGACATGTTATAGAACATATTGCACTTGAAATTCAAACTTTGGCTGGAATGGAAACCGGTTTTGGACGCACTCGCGAAACCAAAACACCAGGTATCTATAATGTAGTTTTTAGTTATACTGAAGAAAATGTTGGGATGTTTGCTGCCGAAAGCGCGGTTGCAATTGCGCAATCTTTAATTGATGGAACTCCTTATGATGTTGAAGGCGATATTCAAAAAATGCGCGAAATTAGAGAACGTGTTAGACTCGGACCATCAACAGGAAGTATTGTAGAAGAAGCAGTTGCTAGAGATATTCCTTGGATTCGCTTAGGAACAAATTCGTTAGTTCAATTGGGTTATGGTATCAATCAGATGCGTTTTCAAGCCACTATTACTTGCAAAACAAGTAGTATTGCAGTAGATATTGCTTGTAATAAAGAACAAACCAAAAAAATGCTAGATGCAGCTTCAATTCCTGTTGCCAATGGTGGAATTTGTGTTGACGAAGAAGATTTGGAAGAAGTTGTTAAGAAAATTGGCTATCCAATTGTTTTAAAACCTTTAGACGGAAATCACGGAAAAGGTGCATCAATCAATGTAAAAACCTGGGAAGATGCCGTTTCAGGATTGGCTTATGCAAAAAAATACAGTCACCGAATTATAGTTGAAAAATTTATAACAGGTTATGATTTTAGAGTTTTAATTATTGATAATAAACTTGTGGCTGCTGCCAAAAGAGAACCAGCTCACGTTAAAGGTAACGGAAACCACACCATTCAACAATTAATAGACGAAACCAATCTTGACCCAAAACGTGGTTATGGACACGAAAACGTGTTAACTCAAATTGATGTTGATAGAGATACGACAGATTTACTTGAAAAATTAGGTTATACTCTTGAAACTATTCCACGAAAAGATGAAATAGTCTATTTAAAATCAACTGCCAATTTGAGTACTGGTGGAACTTCGGTTGATGTTACTGATATGATGCATCCAGAAAATGTGTTCCTATGCGAACGTATTTCTCGTGTTATTGGACTTGATATTTGCGGCGTAGATATTATGGCAGAAAACTTAACACAACCATTAAAAGAAAATGGAGGTTGCATTCTGGAAGTTAACGCAGCTCCGGGATTTAGAATGCACTTAGCACCATCCGAAGGATTGCCAAGAAATGTGGCTTCACCAGTTATAGATATGTTATATCCTCCAGGAAAACCAAGTCGTATTCCTATTATTGCAGTAACAGGAACAAACGGAAAGACAACCACAACAAGACTTTTAGCACATATTGTGAAAAACAATGGCTATAAAGTTGGATTCACCACATCGGACGGAATTTATGTGCAAAATCACATGATGGAAAAAGGAGATACCACAGGACCAATCTCTGCGGAGTACATCCTTAAAGATCCAACAGTGGAATTCGCCGTATTGGAAACAGCCCGTGGCGGAATTCTTCGTTCCGGATTAGGATTTAGCCGTTGCGATATTGGAATCATTACCAATATTCAGGAAGACCATTTGGGATTAAGTGATATTAATACGTTGGAAGATTTAGCGCGTGTAAAAGCTACCGTGGTTAAGAGTGTCAAGAAAGATGGTTGGGCCATTTTGAATGCCGAAGACGAACAATGTTTGAAAATTGCCAACGAATTAAGTTGCAACATTGCCTATTTCAGTATGGATGAAAACAATCCAACCGTAAAAGAATATGCCAAACTAGGAAAAATTGTTGCCGTTTATGAAAACGGCTATATCACTATCAAAAAAGGAGAATGGAAAATTCGTGTAGAACGCGCCACTCATGTGCCACTAACAATGGGAGGAAAAGCAAAATTCATGATTGCCAATGTATTGGCGGC
>JAYTNO010000137.1:0-10413 GCA_043748275.1 Flavobacterium sp.
CTAAACGAATTAAAAAAGGAGTATCCAAATGCTGAATTATGCATGGTAGGTCCAGATCATAATGGCAATTTGAATAAAATGCAGCAACTTGCAAATCAATTAAACCTAAAAGTAAAGTTTACTGGTAGATTATCAAAAGAAGTATGGGTTGATCTTTCAAAAGAATATGATATTTTTATAAACACCACCCATTTTGACAATACACCTGTAAGTGTTATAGAAGCAATGGCACTAGGATTGCCAGTAGTTTCTACAAATGTTGGAGGAATTCCCTATCTATTACAAAACAACAAAACAGCTTTATTAGTTGATGATAACGATGTTTCTCAAATGGTTGCAAGTATCAAAAATTTAATGATTGATAATGATTTAAGAACTTGTATAGTAAAAAATGCTTTAGAATTAGTACAAGATTTTGATTCAGAAAAGGTAAAATTGGATTGGTTTAAAATCTTAAAATAGCCGTTTTATTTCCTATTTATTTACTAAATTGCACCTTTTTATAAGGAAAGTTAAACGTAAATGGTAATCAACAAAAAAATACACTTTGAGATATCTGAAAGAAAAATTCTGTTACGAATTTTTGATGTTCTTTCAGTGATGCTTGCTTTATATTTGGTTAGTATTGCTTTTAATTTTAAATATTTTAGTATTTCTACCAATAACTATTATTGGACAATTGTTCTGGGTTTATACATCAATATGTTTGGAACTGTATTTGAAATGTATAATCTGCAAGTTGCGAGTAATCAATTTCAAGTCATAAAAAGTATCATATTAACAGCATCAACAACTGTTTTGGTATACCTACTTACCCCAATATATACACCAGTTTTACCTAATAATAGATTGCAAATTCTAATTTTTTACGTTGCAATTTTATTAGCATTGTTTATTTGGAGAATTTTTTACTTAAAATTTTTAGCTTCAAGCAGATTCGAGAAAAAAGTTATTTTAATTTGTGATAAAGACCAAGCCAAAGAGCTTATTCTTGGTTTAGAAACAGTAGATCCTCATTATAAAGTAATGGGTTTTGTTAATTCTGATAGTAATCAATCGGGATCAGTAAAAGTAAATGGTGAAAACATCAAGAATATTAATATTGATAAACTTGAAAGCTTTGTAATACAGAATTCAGTTTCAGAAGTGGTAATTGCCTCTCAAAAAACCGATGGTATTACAATAAATCTTTATAATCAGTTATTGCATCTTTTAGAAAATGGTTATGTAATTAGAGAATATACTCAAGTGTATGAAAATATTACTCAACGAATTCCAGTTCAGTATGTTGCGAGGGATTTTTACCGGTATTTTCCTTTTAGTAGAAATAACCAAAATCAGCTTTATCTACTCATTGTGAGATTTCTTGAGATTATAATATCTATTATTGGTTTGTTATTTGGCTGTTTACTATTTCCATTAATACTATTAGGAAACACAATTGGAAATAGAGGTAAATTGTTTTATACTCAAAAACGTGTAGGTAAAAACGGAAAAATTTTCAAAATATTGAAATTGAGAACGATGGTAAAAAATGCCGAAACTGATGGAGCCGTTTTTACTACTGTTAACGATAAAAGAATTACATTTTTTGGTAAATTTCTAAGAAAAAGTAGAATTGATGAGTTTCCTCAATTTGTCAATATAATAAAAGGGGATATGGCAGTTATTGGTCCGCGTCCAGAACGACCAGTTTTTGTTAAAGAAATTGCAGAAGTTATGCCGTTTTATGAAACGCGTCACGTTGTAAAACCTGGATTAACAGGCTGGGCACAAGTAAACTATACTTACGGAGAAACTATAGATGATAGTTTAATAAAATTGCAATATGATTTATATTACATCAAACACCGTAGTATTTTTCTAGATGTGAATATCATTTTCAAAACCTTTAGTACCGTTTTATTCTATAGAGGACAATAGATTTATTTTTTTATAAATTTGTCTAAAAAGCAAAATTATATTTGTGACAATAAATGGCATCATAATAAAAAAATGTATTTTATTTATCATATACAATAAATAAAACCCCAAACAACTCAAACACAAAATAGTTGTATTCATAATCCCTTTTTGATTGTTTTTTATCATAAAAAAAACAAGAATTAGATACAAAGGATTAAATAGCAATACATTATAATTCCAACTAATTTCTTGATGGAAAGAATAAAATCCCACCAACGAAAAGAATATTCCCAGTAAACCAAGCACCAAAAAATAAACGATATTAACTATTTTTGAATTAAAAATAAGTATCAAAACCAAAACAAGAATTAAAGAATAAATACTATCTAAAAATGAAAACCCTATTTCGTTTTTTGATGCTTTGAAAAGTGTTTTAGATGCTGAAACCAAAGGTTTATGATGATATGTAGTATTTTTTACATTCTCATATAGATCAAAAGGCAAGAAAATTTTTGTGGCTGTTTCATCGACTTTAGTTCCAAAAATAATATTAATTCCTAATTTTTGATAAAATTCGTGCGCAGCATAAGGATATAAAACATCTCTATACGATTTATCCTCATCAATATTTTTCTTTACAATGGGACTTTTTTCTAATACCTCATTCAGAACATCATTTACTTTTGTCGTACAATTTCTATCTATAAATTTATAGGTATAGTATTTTGATTCTGGAGCTAAAGAAACATTTAATCTTTCAAATAGCTTTTGTTTTTCTGCTAAAGATAAATTTAAAACTTGCTCATATATAGAACGGTTTTCTACTCGATAAGAATATTCAAAATCTTGATAAGGATAGGCAGCTGCAAAGTACTTCATGTCGCCTTTTACAAATTTTAGCACAAAATTTTCTGTACTAAAATCAAACATTCCATAATTGTAGATAAAGTCAAAATCTGTAGAGACATCATTAATTCTAATAGCGGTATGACCATATAGGGAATGAGCTTCGTTTGAAGTGCCAACAGTTAATAAACTTACTTTTGTAGCTTTTGTTATTGGAGTAAGTTGGGAATATCCGAAATATGAAATTAAAAATACAACTACAAAAAATAATTTTTTCACCATTTTAACTACGTTATCTAAAAATACTCAAATCTACTTTTACTGAAAAAATATTTGAGTATAATGCTGCACTTTGATTACCCAAATCGGTTAAAGCATAGTCTATTTGTATGCCTTTATATTTAAAACCTAAACCAATATTTGGTTGAAAACTCAATTTTTTTGTATCATCTATCTGAGTTATGTTTTGAAAGTTACCAAAACCAGTTCTCAAAAAAACCAAATCATTATACCCATATTCAAATCCTAATGCGGGAGCAATACTTACAAAATCGGATGCTATAAGATCATTGGTTTTATAAAATTCCATATTCAAATTTGCAGAAGCCAAAAGGGAAGTTTCGTTATGAAATTCAAATTTTTTAGACATTCCAAATTGTGCTTTTGGCAATGTAATTTCGGTGCTTTCTGGTAATTCTTGGTTTTCACCTGCAACTGTATTTTTTATTTTATTATATTCATCTTCATTAATATTCCAAATATTGTAGGTTGTTGTGATATCTCGAAGCATCAATCCAAATTTCCAATCATTACGTTCAAATTGAACTCCTGCATCTATACCAAATCCCCAAGAATTTGCAAATTTTCCAATAATACGACGAATAACTTTGGCATTTACGCCATATTGCAAACCTTCGATTTTTAATTTTCGTGCATAAGAAAATGTCACACCATAATCGGCAGTCGAAAATTTACTAATTCTATTATAATCGATGTTGCCTTGGCTATCAATTAATTGAGTAGTGTTTAAAATATCGTCAACACCAAACCTAATTACAGAAATTCCCCAAGCGCTTCTGTCATCTATAGGAGTTGCAAAAGCTGCATAATCATATTGAGCAATATTGGCAAAATAACTAGCGTGCATTAAGGCTACTTGTTTGTCTTCAAGCGCCATTAATCCAGCAGGATTCCAGTATACAGCGTTTACATCAGCACTATTTGATGTAACGGCATTTGCCATACCAAGTGCAGCGGCATCTACCCCAATATTCATAAACTCATTAGAGTATTTTCTAACAGTCTGACTGTAGACCATTGAAAAACCCAAAATAAAAGTTAATAAAAGAATTTTTTTCAAAGCAATTTTGTTTTCAAATCTAGATTTGACAATTTTTTTCAAAAATATAAATTTTTATTGGCTTCCTTATCTCAATTAACATATTAAACAGAGTTGTTCAAGAAGTAAATAAAATTCTCTTATCAAAACGCTCTTCTCTTAAACTTATTGTGCTAAATTTGTTTTCAAAAAAAAATAACAGATGAGCATCAAAAAATATATCCCTAACTTTCTTACACTTCTAAACTTACTTTGTGGTTGTATTGCCATAGTTTATGTATCAAATTTTCAATTTCAACTTGCTTTTTATTTTGTTTGTCTCGGAATATTTTTTGATTTTTTTGATGGATTTTTTGCGCGAAAATTTCAAGTTTCTGGACCATTAGGCATTCAACTTGATTCTTTAGCAGATATGGTTACAAGCGGAGTTGTTCCTGGTTATACGATGGTTTATCTTATTTCTGGCGAATATTCGCATACTAGTATTGAAGGATTTTTGCCTTATCTTGGTTTTATAATTACACTTGGTGCTTGTTATCGTTTGGCAAATTTCAATATTGATACACGTCAGACAGATTCATTTATTGGGTTGCCAACTCCAGCCAACACGCTGTTTATTATGAGTTTGCCATTACTTATTTTAGATGATAATCTACTTGCAATGTTGTTTAATAAATGGGTTCTAATAGGGATTAGTATTCTTAGTGCATTTATAATGAATGCTGAAATTCCATTATTTTCATTAAAAATTAAGAAACTGAATTTCAAAGACAATCAACTTCAAATTTTATTTCTTTTATTTTCAGTTCTATTACTAGTCTATTTTCAGTTTTTAGGAATTCCTTTAGTTATCATTTCCTATGTTTTGCTTTCTGTGATTAATAATAAATTATTGAAAAAGTAGTTTCATAATTATGCGTAAACCTGTTGCGAAAAAACCAGTTTCTAAACGAAAACAAGCTTCTAAAAAGAAATCTTCGTTTTGGAAAGGAAATAAAGGAAGTTTTGTTTTAGGAATTATTTTCGCAGTATTACTATTTGCAGTTGGTTTTCATTATCGAAACGGATTGTCATATTATTTAGGATTTGAAAAAGAAAAAGTATCTTCTAATTATGAAGATAAACGATTTTCTGATGTAAGAAATTTTCAGATTCTAGATAAATACAAAGATAAAGTTGCTGGTTTTGATGTGTCTGAATATCAAGTTAAAATAAATTGGGATGAGATTAGAGATGTTGATAATACCTATCCGCTTCGTTTTGTTTTTATTAGAGCAACTGCCGGAAAAAATAAATTAGATTCAAAATTCGAATATAATTGGAGTGAGTCAAAAGCCAATAGTTTTATTCGTGGTGCCTATCATTATTATCGTCCCAATGAAAATTCGATTGAACAAGCAGAAAATTTCATCAAAAATGTGAAATTGAAGAAAGGTGATTTGCCACCCATTTTAGATATCGAAAAACTTCCAGAAAATCAGCCTATTGATAGTTTGAAAATAGGTTTAAAACGATGGTTAGAAAAAGTGGATGCTCATTATAAAGTAAAACCAATTATTTATACCGGAGAAAAATATTATGATGCTTTCTTGAAAGAAGAATTTAGCAATTATACTTTTTGGATTGCCAATTATAATTTTTTTGTTGAAGATATAAAAGAAGATTGGTTGTTTTGGCAATTTACAGAAAAAGCCTCTATATCTGGTATAAAAGGGAATGTTGATGTCAACATCTATAACGGAACCCCAAAAATGTTAGAGTATTTAACTATTAATTAATGGTTTCTAATGTAATTTACAATTAGATAAATTAAGGTCATTATAGCAATTAATGCTAAAACGGATAACACATTTGCAAAATTGGTAGTCCAACCAAAACCTGTTCCTTCTTTTTTTGGAGGAAAAATTCTTTTATCGTCTTTATTAAAGTAAATAAAACCAAAAAAGTGCCAGTATTTTGGGTTGTTATTCCAATCTTTTAAAGTTTCAGGAGTAGGTTTGTTTTCCATTTCTAAAAATTAAAATTCTAATTTCTTTTTACGAAGTTCAAAGTTTTGACCAAGATAAACTCTTCGCACCATTTCGTCTTCAACAAGTTCTTCCGGAATACCTGCTTTTAAAATGCCACCTTCAAACATAAGGTAAGTTTTGTCTGTAATAGCTAGTGTTTCTTGAACATTGTGATCGGTAATTAGAATACCAATATTTTTATTTTTTAATTGTGCAACAATACGTTGAATGTCTTCAACCGCAACTGGGTCAACTCCTGCAAAAGGTTCGTCAAGTAATATAAATTTAGGATCGGTTGCCAAACATCGAGCAATTTCGGTTCTTCTTCTTTCGCCACCAGAAAGCAAATCGCCACGATTGGTTCTTATATGTTCTAGACCGAATTCTGCAATAAGACTTTCCATTTTGGCAATTTGTTCTTCTTTTGTATGACTTGTAAGTTGCAAAACACTTAGAATATTATCTTCTATACTCAATTTTCTAAAAACAGAAGCTTCTTGAGCCAAATATCCTATGCCTTGTTGCGCTCTTTTATACATAGGAAAATCAGTAATGTTCATATCATCAAGATAGATATTGCCTGAATTTGGTTTTACTAAACCTACAATCATGTAAAAAGAAGTTGTTTTTCCGGCACCATTTGGTCCAAGAAGTCCAACAATTTCCCCTTGATTTACCTCTACCGAAACGCCTTTTACAACACTTCGGCCTTTATAGGTTTTTACTAAATTTTCTGCTCTTAAAATCATTGTTTAATTAGATAATTAGGTAATTTGAAAATGAGGTAATTAATAACTATCTCAAAGTATAATTTTTTGTTTGAAACAAATTAAATTAAAATTAATCAATCGGATAAATGAATTAACATATTATTGCGTTTCTAATTTATCTTGTTAAAAAATTATGTTGTATTTAATTGTTTTCTAGAGCTTCCCAAAATTCATAAGCTCTACGTAAATGCGGAATTACAATTGTACCACCCACAAGAGTGGCGACACTCATAGTTTCCATCATTTCTTCTTTAGTCACTCCCAATTTATAACAAGTTTCTAAATGATATTTGATACAATCATCACATCTCAATACGGCAGAAGCAACAAGTCCTAACAACTCTTTGGTTCTAGTGTCTAGTGCACCTTCGGCATAAGTATTAGTATCTAAATTAAAAATACGTTTGATAACTTTGTTGTTATCTGCCAATAATTTTTCGTTCATTTTAGAACGATAATCATTAAATTCTTTTACGATATCAGCCATTTTCTTTGAGTTGTTTTTTGTGAACAAGTACCGAAATTAATATACTTGCTTCATAGATTAATAACATGGGTATAGCAACAATCACCTGACTTACCACATCTGGTGGAGTTACAATTGCAGCTACAATTAGTATAATGACTACTGCATATTTCCAATATTTTCTTAAAAATTGAGGGGTTACTAGTCCTAATTTGGTGAGAAAGTAAATTATGATAGGTAGTTCAAAAAACAAACCACTTGCCAAAACCGAAGTTTTTATCATTCCAATATAAGAATCAATATTGAATTGATTGACCACAACTGAACTCACTTTGAAAGTCGCAAAGAAATTAACCGACATTGGGACCACGATATAATATCCAAAAAGGACTCCAAGAAAAAATAAAATTGAAGCTACAAATATGAATAATTTAGCATTTTTTCGTTCTTTTTCATACAAAGCTGGGCTAATAAATTTCCATAATTCCCAAAGAATATAAGGGAATCCTAGAATAAATCCTGCTGTAATACACGTCCAGATTAATATATTTACTTGTCCTTCAACTTCGGTATTCTGAATAATAAAAGGCATTTCAGTTACACAAATACTATCAGCAAATCCTAATTGATGAGATAAATCACAAAAAAAACGATAGGTAATAAAATTGGCATGAGTTGGGCCAAAAATTAGTTCATCAAAAATATAATCGCTAAAAAAGAAAGTCACAGTTGCCATAATTAAAACAGCAATGGTACTTCGAACTAATAACCATCTTAGTTCTTCAAGATGATCTAAAAACGACATTTCACTCAAGTTTTTCTTTGCCATTATATTATTCCTTCTTTTAATATGTCGTGCAAATGTAAAACACCTTTATATTCCCCGTTATCAACCACCACTAATTGTGTTATGGCAAAATCTTCCATAATATTAAAGGCATCAACAACCATATCGTTAGATTGAATCATCTTAGGGTTTTTTGTCATTACTTCTCGAGCTGTAACATTTGTTATTGATTCTCTATCGTTAAGCATTCTTCTAATGTCTCCATCAGTAATAATTCCGATTACTTTATTATTTTCTACAACAGCGGTAACACCTAGACGTTTTTCTGAAATTTCAAAAATTGCTTTTTTGATAGGAGTATCAGGTTCAACCATTGGTTTTAAAGAATTTTCTAACATATCTTTTACTCTCAATAATAATTTTTTACCTAAAGAACCTCCAGGATGATATTTTGCAAAATCTTCGGGTTTAAAATTCCGCATCTTCATCAAACATATTGCAATGGCATCACCAAGAACTAATTGTGCAGTTGTGCTATTGGTTGGAGCCAAATTATTTGGACAAGATTCAGAGTCTACAGTCGTATTTAGGACAAAATCAGAATTTTTCGCAAGAAAAGAGGTCATGTTTCCGGTAATAGCAATTAAAGTATTTCCAAAATTTTTCAAAATAGGAACAAGTACTTTTATTTCTGGACTATTTCCGCTTTTTGAAATACAAATAATCACATCCTCTTTTTGAACCATACCCAAATCACCATGAATCGCTTCTGAAGCGTGCAAAAATTGCGAAGGAGTTCCAGTAGAATTCATTGTTGCAACTATTTTTTGAGCAATAATTGCACTTTTTCCAATTCCTGCAATAATTAATCTTCCTTTAGAATTATAGATGGTTTCAGTAGCTTTGGCGAAGGTAATATCAAGAAAATCAGCTAGTTTTTTGATAGATTCACTCTCGGAAAGTATTGTTTTTTTGGCAGTAACCAATATGTTTTCTATATTTATCAAAACAGAATGTTATAAAATTTGTATGTGTAAAAGAAATTTGTATCTTTATGTTGTGCAAATTTATACAAAATACCATTAATAAAGAATGAATTCAAACGAAATTGACATACACAAAGAACTAAAAAAGTATTTTGGTTTCAACCAATTTAAAGGTTTACAAGAACAAGTCATAACAAGTATATTAGCAAAGCAGAACACATTTGTGATTATGCCTACTGGTGGTGGAAAATCATTATGTTATCAATTGCCATCATTGGTCCAAAACGGAACTGCAATTGTGGTTTCGCCGTTAATTGCTTTGATGAAAAATCAAGTTGACGCTATTAGAAGTGTATCCTCTCAAGACGGAATTGCCCATGTGCTAAATTCGTCTCTGAACAAAACAGAAATTGCACAAGTAAAAAAAGATATTACTTCTGGTCTAACAAAATTATTATACGTAGCTCCAGAATCTTTGACAAAAGAAGAATATGTTACTTTTTTGCAAACTGTGCCTATTTCATTTGTAGCTATTGATGAGGCGCATTGTATCTCAGAATGGGGACACGATTTTAGACCAGAATATAGAAATTTAAAAAATATTATCAAACAACTTGGCGATGTACCTGTTATAGGATTGACTGCTACAGCAACACCAAAAGTACAAGAAGATATACTAAAGAATTTAGATATGTCTGATGCTACTACTTTTAAAGCATCTTTCAATAGACCAAATTTATATTATGAAGTACGTACTAAAACAAAAAATATTGAATCAGATATTATTCGTTTTATCAAGCAACATAAAGGAAAATCAGGTATTATATATTGCTTGAGCCGTAAAAAAGTAGAAGCAATTGCCGAAGTTCTTCAGGTAAATGGTATAAGTGCTGTACCTTATCATGCAGGATTAGATGCAAAAACAAGAGCAAAACATCAAGATATGTTTCTTATGGAAGATGTAGATGTAGTAGTTGCAACTATTGCATTTGGTATGGGAATAGATAAACCAGATGTGCGTTTTGTTATTCACCATGATATTCCAAAATCATTAGAAAGTTATTATCAAGAAACAGGAAGAGCAGGAAGAGATGGAGGAGAAGGGCATTGCTTAGCCTATTATTCTTATAAAGATGTAGAAAAATTAGAAAAATTTATGTCTGGCAAACCTGTAGCCGAACAAGAAATAGGTTTTGCATTGCTTCAAGAAGTTGTTGCATATGCAGAAACTTCAATGTCAAGGCGAAAATTTTTATTGCATTATTTTGGAGAAGAATTTGACAGTGAAACAGGTGATGGTGCAGA
>JAYTNO010000138.1:0-10399 GCA_043748275.1 Flavobacterium sp.
CACTATAACGTTTTCGTAAATATTTAATTCAAAATAAAAAATAGAGTATTGATTTATTTGCATATTTTTAACATATTTATTTGTGATTTTATAATTACATATCACTAACCTGAAAACTATTTTATGAAAATACAGTTATATAAATTCAGTCTTTTGTCATTTGCATTAATACTTTTTTCTTGTAATTCAAATGAAGAAATAGATTCAAATACAGATGCCAAAAAGCAATACAAAATTGTAAACGTTACCAATCATGATGGACATCCATTTTCTACTGGAAATAAAATGCATACTGCTCAAGGGAGATATGTTGCCAATCCTGGCGGTGGTGTTATGATGCAAGCATTTTATTGGGATGTTCCTTCTGGTGGAAATTGGTGGAATACAATAAACACCAAAGTTACAGAATGGTCAAATGCTGGTATTGGTTCTATTTGGTTACCACCAGTAAGTAAAGGTCAAAACGGTGGATTTTCTATGGGATATGATCCTTGTGATTATTTTGATTTTGGAAATTATAATCAAAACGGTTCTACAGAAACTAGATTTGGTTCAAAAACAGAATTAGAAAGTCTAATAACTAAAGCACATACTGAGAATATGCAAGTTTTTGCAGATATTGTAATTAATCATAATTCTGGAGGGCAATCACAATATAACCCGTTTACATTAGGAAATACATGGACTAATTTTAATGGTGTTGCTTCAGGAAAATTTAAAAGAACCTACACTGATTTTTATAAAAATTCTTTTGGTAATAATGATGAAGGTTCGTTTGGTGGTTATCCAGATTTATGTCATCAAACTCAAAATGTCAAAGATTGGTTATGGCTAAGAACAGATGGTGTTGGTAAATTTTACAAAAACACTATGAAATTTGATGGTTGGAGATTTGATTATGTAAAAGGTTTTGGACCTTGGGTTGTAAATAATTGGAATGCCAATGTAGGTGGATTTTCTGTTGGAGAATACTGGGATGCAAATGTTAATTTATTAGAATCTTGGGCTAACAGCGCCAATAGTTCGGTATTTGATTTTGCTTGTTATTATAAAATGCGCGATGCATTTGATGGTAATAATCTTGCATTATTATATGATGATATGATGTGGAAACGCAATCCATATAAAGCAGTTACTTTTGTTTCTAATCACGATACAAATGTTATTTGGAATAAAAACCTTGCCTATGCTTATATCTTAACAGCCGAAGGATATCCTACTATTTTCTATAGAGATTATGAAGAATGGTTAAACAAAGCCAAACTAAATAATTTAATTTGGATACATAATAACAAAGCAACCGGAACAACTTCTATTTTATATGCTGATAATGATGAATATGTAGCTAGAAGAAATGGCTATAATGGTAACCCAGGATTAATTGTCTATTTAAATAATTCTACTTCTTGGCTAGAACGTTGGGTGCCTACAAATTGGTCCAATACACAAATAAAAGATTTTACAGGAAACTCTACATGGTATCCAACAACACAAGGAGATACTTGGGTAAAAATACAATGTCCGCCAAATAGTTATACCGTTTGGTCAATTAATATGTAAAAACTAAATCAAAGTATTATGAGCTGTCCAAATAGATATTTGGGCAGTTTTTTTTTGAAATTATTCTAAATTATTTACCAGAGTTGATACATCGTTTCAACTGATTTTATAAAATTGAGATTTAAAAAAATGTCAACTTGTCATATCAAATTGTGCCAATTTTAACATAAACTGCCAATTTCATATACTCTTTTCTATTGGCATAAAACTTGACTATGGCATCTCAAGTTATTAAAAACGAATTACACAATAATTAAATATATTAAAAAAATGGGTAAAATAATCGGAATTGATTTAGGTACGACAAACTCTTGTGTTTCTGTAATGGAAGGTAATGAAGCAGTTGTTATTCCTAATGCAGAAGGAAAAAGAACAACGCCATCTATCATCGCTTTTGTTGAAGGTGGAGAAATTAAAGTGGGTGATCCTGCTAAGAGACAAGCAGTAACTAATCCAACTAAGACTATTGCTTCAATTAAACGTTTTATGGGTCATTCTTTTGCTGAAATCACTGAAGAAGCAAAAAGAGTACCTTACAAAGTAGTAAAAGGGGATAACAATACTCCACGTGTGGATATTGATGGTCGTTTGTATACTGCACAAGAATTGTCAGCTATGACACTTCAAAAAATGAAAAAAACTGCTGAAGACTATTTAGGTCAAACAGTTACAGAAGCAGTTATTACTGTTCCTGCATACTTTAACGATGCACAACGTCAAGCTACAAAAGAAGCTGGTGAAATTGCAGGTCTTAAAGTAATGCGTATCATCAACGAACCAACTGCTGCAGCTTTGGCTTATGGTTTGGATAAAAAAGGTAAAGATCAAAAAATTGCTGTTTACGATTTAGGTGGTGGTACTTTTGATATTTCTGTTCTTGAATTAGGAGACGGAGTTTTCGAAGTATTGTCTACAGATGGTGATACTCACTTAGGAGGAGACGATTTTGACCACGAAATTATTGACTGGTTAGCTGACGAATTCAAAGCTGAAGAAGGTATCGATTTACGTTTGGATCCAATGTCATTGCAACGTATTAAAGAAGCTGCTGAGAAAGCAAAAATAGAATTGTCATCTTCTGCTGAAACTGAAATCAACTTGCCATACGTAACGGCTACAGCTTCAGGACCAAAGCACTTAGTTAAAAAATTAACTAGAGCTCAATTCGAAAAATTAACAGATGCATTAGTAAAACGTTCTATGGCTCCAGTGGCAAAAGCGTTGAAAAATGCTAACTTAAGCGTTTCTGATATTGACGAAGTTATCTTGGTAGGAGGTTCTACTCGTATCCCAAGAATCGTTGAAGAAGTTGAAAAATTCTTTGGTAAAAAAGCGTCAAAAGGTGTTAACCCTGATGAGGTTGTTGCCATTGGAGCAGCTATTCAAGGTGGAGTTCTTTCTGGAGATGTAAAAGATGTATTGTTACTAGACGTTACACCTTTATCTTTAGGTATCGAAACTATGGGTGGAGTTATGACTACATTAATTGAGTCAAACACAACAATTCCAACTAAAAAATCGCAAGTATTCTCTACTGCTGCTGATTCTCAACCAACTGTTGAATTACACGTTCTTCAAGGAGCTAGAGCAATGGCTGCTGACAATAAAACTATTGGTCGTTTTAACTTAGATGGTATTCCACCAGCACCAAGAGGTGTTCCACAAATTGAAGTAACTTTTGATATTGATGCTAATGGTATCATCAAAGTTTCAGCAACTGACAAAGGAACTGGAAAATCTCACGATATTCGTATCGAAGCTTCTTCTGGATTAACTGCAGAAGAAATCGAAAGAATGAAAAAAGATGCTGAAGCAAATGCTGGAGCTGATAAAATTGCAAGAGAAAGAGCTGAAAAAATCAACGAAGCTGATAGCTTGATTTTTCAAACGGAATCTCAGTTGAAAGAATTGGCAGACAAAATCTCAGACGAGCACAAAACGGGTATCGAATATGCATTGACAGAATTGAGAATGGCACATCAATCGCAAGATGTTGATGCTATTCAAAAAGGGTTAGACAATGTAAATGCAGCTTGGAAAAAAGCTACTGAAGCAATGTATGCTCAAGGAGAACAAGGTCAACAAGATGCACAACCTCAAGGTGAAGCTCAAGGAGATGATGTTCAAGATGTAGAATTTGAAGAAGTTAAGTAAGCAGAGAACTAATTTTGTGTAACAAAATTGTGTGAATCGCTTATTCCGAGCTTGACTCGGAAATCTTTTCAAAAAATAATTTATTTAGAAAACCGAGTAAGAAATTGCTCGGTTTTTTTATGCTTTATTTTTAAACATTTTTAATATTATCCAAGCATGAGGAAAAGTAATAGCCGCAAGAAAGGAAAAAAACAATGCTTCAAAAAGTTTTTGATCTTTAAAATTGATATATAAAAAACCTATTCCAAATAAGGAAATTATCCAATACAAAAAACCCGATTTAAAATATGCAATAAAATTTTTGAATGTATAAGTACCATATAGAAAAGTTATTTGATCATTTAATGAAGGTATACTATGCCATAAAACAAAATAAATAGTAAATGCCCATATCAAACTTCCTACTTTGAATACTATTGCAAAAACCAAAAGGTATAGCAATTGCTCTGGAATATTTTTTTGAAAAACAAGATTATTAATTGCTAAAAAAAGCATTTGCAATATTAAAATTATAGCACTAATAATAAAAACTACATCTATAAAAAAAGTATGTAAAACTATATTGGTAATCTTAAAAACAATATATATTACTTCATCACTATGAAAATAAAACAATAAAAAAAGGATAAATATACCATAGTTGAATTCAAAAAAAATCCTATTTAATTTAGATTGTTCTTCTATTAATTTTTGCCAATGTTGTTCTCCAAAATGATAGGAACTTATCAAAATAAATAGGATCATAGCAACAGTTGGAATAAAGACAAATAAAATCACGGCAATCAATACTATTGTTATGTAAGAGAGTATTAATTTTAAAAATGATTTTGGTTTCTTGTTAATTTCTAAATGATTTATCAAAGCTAAATCGTTTGCGCCATGTAGAATTCCAAATGATAATATTAATATAAATCCTACAAAAAACTGAAACTCATTATTTAAAAATGTTGTCAACCACAAAGCTAAAAAACTTGTTAATATTGATATTTTCTGAATTTTAAGCATATTATTTTATATTTTGTTTAAAAGTAATACAAAAAAATTAAACAAAAAAATATATTTATTGTTTAATCTTTTGTAGATTTGTTTAAACAATATTAATTTAATCTTTATATTATGTCAAATTTTATGTTTATTTCGGCAACAGTCTCAAAGTTGCTTCCTACAGATTACGTAGGATTTACTTTTTTTGTTGGTTGTATGGCTATGATGGCAGCATCAGCTTTTTTCTTTTTATCATTAAATCAATTTGATAAAAAGTGGAGGACATCTGTATTAGTATCTGGTTTGATCACCTTCATAGCTGCAGTACATTATTATTATATGAGAGATTATTGGGCTGCTTTTCAAGAATCGCCTACTTTTTTTAGGTATGTAGATTGGATTCTGACAGTGCCTTTAATGTGTCTAGAGTTTTATTTAATTTTAAAAGTTGCAGGAGCAAAAACAGGATTATTATGGAAAATGATTTTTCTATCGGTTGTGATGCTAGTAACAGGTTATTTTGGCGAGGCTGTTTTTCCTGACAATGCCGCAATCTGGGGATTAATTTCAGGAATTGCTTACTTTATTATTGTATATGAAATATGGCTTGGAAGTGCTGCAAAATTAGCAACAGCAGCTGGTGGAAATGTACTTGCTGCTCACAAAATATTATGTTGGTTTGTACTAGTTGGTTGGGCAATTTATCCCTTAGGATACATGTTGGGTACAAACGGATGGTATACAGGAATTATAGGTACAGGCAGCGTTGACGTAGCATATAATATTGCAGATGCTATTAATAAAATAGGTTTCGGATTAGTAATTTACAATTTAGCTGTAAAATCTACTTCAAACGTAGCCTAATTATTTGTTTTGTTATTTTATCGTAAAAACCGAGTCAGAAATTCCTCGGTTTTTTTTGTTTTAAATAAATTGTATTTCATCGAATTCTAATTCATATCCATCGAATACTCATTCAAACCCATCGAATTCTAATTCACTCTATTTTTAAAGTTAAACTTCCTTTATATTTGTTTTGTTAAATTAAGCAAAATGAATTTGAAAAATGCATTTTTAATATCAATACAATTTGTTATCTTGAAATGCATTTTCAATTTTTTTTAAATATTATAAATAAATATGAAAAATAAGATTTCCCCCAAATCGATTTTACTGATATTTATTTTATCAAGTACATTTTGTATCGCACAAAATCAAGTTATTGATAGTCTAAAGAGAGTAATTCAAGTTTCTAAAATTGATTCTGCAAAAGTAAATATCTATAATACAATTGCAGATAAGTTTAAAGAGAGTTATCCAGATTCAACAGCATATTATGCTTTGAAAGCATCTGCTTTGGCAAAAAAAACCAATTATAATTTTGGGATTGCTAATGCATTTATGAATTCTGGTAACTCTAATATTATTTTAAGCAATTACAAAAAGGCATTGCACGATTTTGAAAATGCAAAAGCCTATTTCGAAAAAGAATTAAAGAACACATCAAATATTGATAAAAAGAGAATCAAAAATGGTTTGGCTCGTTCTTATGCAAGTATCGGCGTTGTTTTTTCGGAAATAAATACTTATTCGAGAGCTATTGAAAATTATTTAAAAGCATTAAAAATTTACCAAGAAATAGGTCAAACCAACAGTATTTCAAAAGCATATAATAATATTGGAATTGTATATAAATCACAATTCAATTACTCAAAAGCATTAGAATATTTTAAAAAAGCATTAGCAATACAAGAACAAATTGGAGAGGAAACTGTAGGTGTAACTCTTACTAATATTGGATCGGTATATTTTGAAAAAGGGAATACAAAAGAAGCACTTCTTTATTTTAATAAAGCAAAATTGGTTTTTGAGAAAAAAGAAAACAAAAGAGGATATGCTTTGCTTTTGAATTATTTGGGTGATTATTATAGAAGACAAAGCAATGTTTCTGAGGCTTCAATTTTTTACAATCAATCTATTAAGTTGTATGACGAGATGGAGAATAAATTTGGAGCATCATTAGTACTTTATAATTTAGGATTATTAAATATTTCTCAAGAAAAATATACTGATGCCTTACCCTTTTTATTGAAATCCTTGAGCTATGCAAAAGAAATTGGTGTTCAAGATCAAACAATTGAAGACGAAAAAATAATAAGCGAATTGTATGGTAAACTCAATAATCCAACAGCATCATTAGCTCATTATAAAAACTATATAATCGCCCGAGATTTGATGAATAATGAAGAAAACGACAAAAAATTTCTTCGTTCTGAACTGAATTTTGAATACGAGAAAAGAGAAGCTTTGCTTGTTGAAAAAAACAAATCACAACATCAATTAATTTTATTTTCTATTATTGGTGGACTTTTATTACTCGGATTAATCTTTGTTACATACAACAGAATGCAAGTCAAAAAACGATTGACATTGCAAAAAGAAGTGGCAGAATACGAACAAAAAGCATTGCATTTACAAATGAATCCGCATTTTGTTTTTAATTGTTTAGGATCTATTTCAAGTTTTATCGTTCAAAACGGAACAGATTCTGCCATAAAATATTTGTCTAAATTTTCTAAATTAATGCGACTAACCTTAGAATATTCTAAAGGTTCCTTGATTCCGGTTGATAAAGAAATTGAAAGTTTGCAAAATTATCTTGAATTAGAACAATTGCGATTCAATAACAAATTTGAATTTGCCATTCATTCCAGCACTGCAATTGAAGATGACATGGCATTGCCACCATTATTGATTCAACCTTTTGTAGAAAATGCAATTTTGCACGGAATGGTTCCTAAAGAAGGTAATGGGAAGATTGAAGTTAATTTTAATGTCATCAACAACCAACTCATTTGTACGATAATAGATGATGGAATTGGTTTTAACAAATCTAAAGAATTAAAAGAAAATTCAGTAAAAGCACATCAATCTATGGCTTTAGAAATCACAAAAAAAAGATTGGAAATGATGGAAAATACTACTTCAAAAAAATCAGAAGTGAAAATTGAAGAGTTAAAAGATGCAAACGGAAATCCTTGTGGAACCAAAGTAGAATTGAATTTGCCATTACAGTATTTAAAATGATTATTAACATAATAAAGACTATTTTAGAAGCCAAGAACATAAAAAAAAACTTACACAATTATTAAATATGATAACAGCCATTTTGATAGACGATGATAACAATTTACGTAACGGATTGCGTGTTATGTTGGAACGTTTTGCGCCAGATTTAAAAATAATTGGTGAAGCCGAAAGCGTAAAAACAGGAATTGTTGCAATAGAAACATTACAACCACAAGTTATTTTTCTCGACATTCATTTGGCAGACGGAACAGGTTTTGATATTTTGGAGCAAGTAACCAAAACCAAAGCACATATAGTTTTTATTACCGCTCACGAGCAATATGCTTTAAAAGCATTTAAGTTTAGCGCCTTAGATTATTTACTCAAACCAGTTGATCCAGAAGAATTAAAAAAAGCAATCATAAAAGTAAAAGAGATACTGAATACCAATAACTCATTTGATCATATCGATTTGTTATTAGAGAATATTCGTAAGAAAGTAGATCATTTCAAAAAAATAGCATTGCCTAATAATGATGGCATTCATTTATACGAAATTGCAGATATTATAAGATGTGAAGCAAGAGATAATTATACCGAGTTTTTCATTAAAAACAGTAAACCTGTATTAACATCAAAAACATTGAAAGAATACGAAGATTTGTTGATAGATCACGGTTTTGAACGCATTCATCAATCGCATCTTATCAATTTAGCATTTCTAAAATCGTATATGAAAAACGATGGAGGATATGTGATTATGGCAGACAATGCTAATATTCCGATAGCACAACGCAAGAAAGAACGATTAGTAGAATTATTGAAGACATTATAAGCAGAACAAGAAAAAAATAACCACAACAAAAACACAATAGCATGACTACACCAACTAAAACCAAATGTTTGAAGAAACTGTACTTATTATTCTTGCTTTATGCAGGAATAGGATTTGCTCAGAATTTGAATATTCCGGATGCAAATTTTAAAGCAAAGTTATTAGATGCAAATACAACTAATACAATTGCTAAGAATATGCTAGGCGTATATTTTAAAATTGATTCAAACCTTGACGGCGAAATTCAAATTACAGAAGCTCTTGAAGTAAGTTATTTAGATGTAAATAATTCTAATATATTTAATTTAACAGGTATAGAAAATTTTACAAATATTGTTACTTTAAATTGTAATGCTAATTTTTTATCTACTTTAGATGTCAGTAATTTAAGCCTAATGCAGAATTTGAATTGTGTAGAAAACCCTCTAGTTTTTTTGAATATCAAAAACGGAAATCCTCTTTTTACGAATATTAATCTTCCACAAAATACAATTTTAGAATATATATGTGTTGATGAAAATAGAATTAATCTAATTACTGCTATTGCAAATCTTGATACTGTTGTTGGTTCTTATTGCACTTTCACTCCAGGCGGAAACTACAATACCATTACAGGAACTTTAAAATATGATGATGAAAATAATGGTTGTGACGCAGGCGATTTGGCACAAGCTTATGCTAAAATTTTAATTACAGATGGTCAAAACTCAGGAATTAGTTTTATTGACAATTTTGGAAACTATACTTTTTATACCCAAGCAGGAAATTTTGAAATAGCTCCTCAAGTCCAGAACCCAACTTATTTTACAATAACACCAGCAACTGTTGGGATAGATTTTGCAGATAACAATAACAATGTCAGAACACAAGATTTTTGTATTACAGCCAATGGTATTCATCCCGATTTAGAAGTTATTTTAACTCCTATTGGTGTGGCTAGACCAGGACAAGATGCAACCTATAAACTAATTTATAAAAACAAAGGAAATCAAACACAGGCGGGTTCTATAAACTTGTCTTTTGATGATTCCAAAACCGATTTTGTGAGTGCCATTCCAGAAGTAGCAAACCAAGGATTGAATTCTTTAATTTGGATTTATAGCAGTCTACTTCCTTTTGAAACCCGCGAAATAGATTTTACGTTAAATGTCAATTCGCCTCAAGAAAATCCAGCAGTCAATGTTGATGATGTACTCAATTTTACTGCAAGTATTAATTTTGCACAAGGAGATGAAACTCCGACCGATAATTTTTTTAATTTAAATCAAATTGTAGTTAATGCATTAGATCCAAACAATAAAATTTGTCTTGAAGGTAGAACTATTTTGGTGCAACGCATTGGCGATTATTTGCATTACAACATCAATTTTGAAAATATAGGAACAGCCGATGCCGTGAATGTTGTAGTAAAAGATATTATTGATACATCAAAATTAGACATCAATTCTTTTCAGTTGTTGTATGCATCAGATACGCTTCAAACCAAAGTAGATAATAGTAAAATTGAATTTATTTTCAAGAATATTAATTTGCTTTCTCCAGCAACACACCCAATCGGAGGACACGGAAATGTGTTGTTTAAAATAAAAACCTTACCAACGCTTCACTTAGGTGATGAGGTTGTAAATAATGCTAATATTTATTTTGATTATAATGCACCAATTTTAACTAATGATGCAAGAACAACTTTTGGAACCTTAAGTAATAGTGTGTTTATTAAGGATAACAGTGTTGTTGTTTATCCAAATCCAGCGACTTCAAAAATCAATATTAAAGCAGATAATGCTATAAAAAGTA
>JAYTNO010000139.1:0-3916 GCA_043748275.1 Flavobacterium sp.
TTTGTGTGATTTAATACTATGAAGAGCCGTGTGAAGGGAGACTTTCAAGCACGGTTCTGTGAGAACGTGAGGGTGAAATTCCCTTGCGTGACTCGATTATGCGACAGTTTACCTAAAAACCGCAATAAAACAAAATAATGAGCAAAATAATTGAACTATATTTAAACAGATTTATAAAAATTATAAACTCTGTTAGCGAAGGTTTGGAAAATCAAATAATCGTTTTACAAGGAGCACCAAATGAAATTACAAATGAAATTCCAAATGATTTATTTGCAGATCTGTTAGAATTTAACAAAGAAATTGGTTTTGAAATTTTTAATAAAGAATGGTTTTCCAAAACTTTTATAGAGTTAAGTAAAAAGAAAAAATATCACATTCTTTCTTATTCCCAATTTTCGCATTTAATTGAATATATTGATCCTTCTTTTTTTCAAGATAGAACAGTTATTATTCGAGATAATTTACGAAAAATTTTTCCTTTTCAAAATGAAAATTACGTAAATGTTGAAGTTAATGAAAATATTGAAGAAAGAGACGATAATTTACCAATTCATCACGTTGAACAACTAATTATCAACAAAAAACATTATTATATTTCCAAAGATTTAAACTATGAATTTAAAAATATAGATTTATTTACAGAAACAAAAAAAATCATAATTGACGAAAATCCAAATGAAAATGAAATAGTTGATATAAGTATAGACTTTTATGCAATCGACTTATTTGTAAATCAATACATTGAAAATGATTGTTTTAGCAAGACAATTTCCGTAAAAATTCATGAAAAAAAAGAAATATCAAACGATTTAATAAAAAATCTTGAATGTCTAAATTCATTAATGTCTTTTTTTAATGGACAAATTTACATTTATAAACAAGAGGTTAGCAAAGTAGAATACATTGAAAGTGAAAAAACCTTTAAAATTCTTAAAAAATATTGGGGAGAAAAAGGAACTTTTAGAAAATTGCCAGTTTACCATAATCCAGACACTGGACTGTCAAAAATTGAAATTTCTCAAGGAAAGATAGTTGAAACAATAATAAATGAATATGAAAATGCAAAAAATGAAAAACAATACAGAGATTTATTTCTTACCGCACCTACCGGTGCGGGCAAGTCTTTATTGTTTCAACTTCCGGCATTTTACATATCTGATAAAGGAGATGTTACAATAGTAGTTTCACCATTAATTGCTTTAATGAAAGACCAAGTTAATGCCATTAAACATGAAAGAGGATTTGAAAAAATAGCATATTTGAATAGCGAACTTAGTCTAATTGACAGAGAACGTTTGATTAATCAATGTAAAAACGGAAATATTGACATTCTATATTTATCACCAGAATTACTGCTGTCATACGACATAACTAATTTTATTGGAGAAAGAAAACTTGGACTTCTGGTAATTGATGAAGCACATTTAATTACAACTTGGGGCAGAGATTTTCGTGTTGATTATTGGTTTTTAGGCAACCATATTCGTAAAATAAGGAAATATAATGGATTAAATTTTCCAATGGTAGCAGTAACGGCCACAGCAATTTATGGTGGCTCAAATGATATGGTTTTTGATAGTATTGATAGTTTAGTAATGCAAAATCCACATATTTATATAGGAGTTGTTAAACGAAATGATATTATTTTCTTGGTAAATAATTATGAAGATTTCGGTCAGAGTTATGAGAAAAGCAAATTAGCACAAACAATAAATTATATCGAAGAACTCGGAAAGAGAACTAACCTAAAAACTTTAGTTTACGCACCATATACAAAACACGTTAAGGAAATAAATGAAGGACTTAAAGCAAAAGGGCTTGAAATCGCTACAGGTTATTACGGTAATCTAAATAAGGATTTGAAAGAGCATGCTTATAATCAGTTTTTAAGTGGCGAAAAAAAGGTAATGATTTCAACAAAAGCATTTGGAATGGGTGTTGATATTTCGGATATACAAGTTGTTTATCATCATGCACCTTCAGGCGTTTTGCCAGATTATATACAAGAAGTTGGAAGATTAGCCAGAAAACCTGAATTGACAGGATATGCAACATTAAACTATTCAGAGAAAGATAAATGGTTTTCAAAAGCATTACACGGAATGTCGGCTTTAAAACCTTATCAATTAGTCGAAGTTTTAAAAAAATTAACAGCAACTTACAAAAATAAAAAAAGTCAAAATCTTTTGATTTCAGTTGATGATTTTGCGTATATTTTTGAAGATTTAAAATCTCTAGATCAAAAAGTTTTAACTGCTTTAATGATGATCGAAAAAGATTATTTAGCGAAATTTCGATTTAATGTTTTAATTGCTCGACCAAAAAAACTTTTTGTTAAAGTTTTTGCAAGAGTTGAAAAAGAAGATGCAAATCTTTTATTACAACAATTTGGAAATTCTATTACAGAAATATCGTACAAACAATTAACTAATTATAAAATTTTAATATTTGATTTAGATATAATTTGGGCAAAAAATTTTGCTAATCAAAGTTTTCCATTAATAAAAGCAAAATTTTACAAGGGAACATTATTTCAAAATATCTCAGATTCATTAGTACCAGTTCTTAAAATAACTTTTAATTTGAATGATTCGTTTCCGAATATATATCCAAAATTCAATGATAATTTAATCAAAATTCAAAACGCTTTGACTGAAATTGGTGGTAGTTATTTTTCAGAAATAGATTTATTAAAAAAATTAGAACATAAGTTTAATAATCCAGACTTTGCATTAAAAATTTGTAAATACATACTATCTAATTATTCTGGAAGACAAATTTCACCATCAAAAATCGAAGAAAATGCTTTCCTAGCAAAAAGACTTTCTGGAAAGGATTACAAATACAGAATAATGAACAATTTACATTTAAGAGAATTCTCAAATTTAAATACTAAATTTAGCAAACTATTCAAAAACAATAATACACAAGAAGCGTTTCGTTTTGTTACAAACAAAGATTTAGTTTCGGTTGTATATTCTAGATTAGGTTATTTTTTAGCATTGTTTGACTTGGGCACTTTTGAAATAAAAGGAGGAGAAAATCCAATGATATTTATTCGTTTAAATGATCCTAAAAGAATTGAAAAAGATTCAACATCTTTTTATTTTAATTCAATTCTAAATAAAACACTTGATAGACATTATTTAAGTAATAGAATTTTCGATCACTTTTTTATGAATACGTTTACCAATGAAGAAAGATGGGATTTTATTGAAGATTATTTTTTAGGAGCAGAAATTGATGATTTAATTGAAAATCATCCTGGGAAAAATGTTAAATCCGAAATTGATATTATTAAATTTTTAGAGGAAAACGTAGAAAAATTAGAAACTAATATTGTAATAAAAGAATTAAATTCAGTTTTGAATTTACCCCCAAGTTCTGAAATTTTCTACAATCTTGATTCAATGCTAACAATTGAAGATGATAATATTTCAAAAACAATGAAAGTAAGTAAGTGGCTTTCAACTGATGTAATAAAATTAGATAAAACAAGAATTAAACATAATTTAAGATTTGACAATGAAGTGTTTGATATTCTGGTTTCTAAACTTAAAAAATTTCCAGAATATTTAAAAGACACTTTAGGATTGAATTATAAAATTGAATTTAAAAACTATAAAGGTTTTATTAAGGCAAGTATTCCTTACAAAGATAATCCAATAGAATTTTATAAATGGTGGATAGAAAATTCTAATGGAATTAAAATGACATTTAAGGAAAAAATCGTATTGTATGATAGAATTTATTTTTTAGACAAAACAATTTTAAAAGCAGAACATAAACAAAAAATAGGAAAATAAAACCGTCGCATAACAGCTAGAGTTTCGTTGGGCTTGAAAAGCCAACAATGAAACTCCGGTTGAACGGAACCGTCAATTTTATCACCTCTATGGGGTTATCGTAAAGT
>JAYTNO010000140.1:0-3894 GCA_043748275.1 Flavobacterium sp.
TGTTGCCTCTTCAAAAAGAATTCAGAAAAAAATAGGAAATATAATAGCCGAATTACTGCAACCCTATACTGTTCATGCTGATACTTTGTCATATCAAAAAAAACGTGCAATTTGCAAATCGATAAATTTACATCTATCAGATTCGTTGGTTCTCAATTACGATCTTCAAGTATATGAAAAAGCAAAAAACTGGCCATCTTATTGTAAATCTGCACCAGAATATGTTGAAAAATTTGTTTGGACAAATGATAAAATTATCAAAGATATTTCTAATAATTATTGGATTCATACTTATGATGAAGGCCATTTAAACCAAGCCATTACTTGGACAAAGCACGCCAATGAAATTCTAGAATCAACAGATGGTTTTATCCTATTATCAAAATTATATCAAAAAATAAATGACCCGAAAAATGCTATTTTATATGCTCAAAAAGCAAAAGATAGGAATAAGAGTTTAGGATTTAATACCAAAGAAGCAGATGAATTATTACTACAATTGGGCGTGAAATAAAACTATGGAAATTACTATTCGACCTTATAATGAAGCAGATGCAAATTCAATTTTAGAAATTATCAATTATAATATCTTAAATTCAACGGCTTTATACGATTATAACCCAAGAACTTTAGAACAGCAAATTGCTATTTTTGATGATAAACTAAAAAAAGGTTTCCCTATAATTGTAGCAATTTCAGAAAATGAAGTTGTAGGATTTGGATATTATAGCGAATTTAGAATGCGCGAAGCCTATCAATATACCGTAGAACATTCTGTCTATGCTCATAAAGATTTTATCGGAAAAGGAATTGGTAGATTACTCTTGGAAGAATTAATAACCTTAGCCCAAATACAAAAACGCCACACTATGATTGCCGTTATAGATTCGGAAAATCAGAGTAGTGTGGAATTTCATAAATTATTTGGATTTGAAACCGTTGGATTTATAAAAGAATCTGGTTTCAAATTTAACCGATGGTTGCATTCTGTAATTATGCAAAAAATGCTTTAATATTATCTAGAAGCAAATTCAACAATTTCTTTATCCAAAGGTTTTACTTTAGACATTAATACTTTTTCTAAATACCCTTTTTCATTGATTAGGTATTTTTGAAAATTCCACTCCACTTCAGAACTTTGCAAACCGTTTTTGTATTTATCGGTTAGAAATTGATATAAAGGATTCATTTCTTTTCCAGTAACATAAATTTTTTCCATCATAGGAAAGGTAACACCATAATTTGCTTTACAAAAAGTTGCAATTTCTTTATTAGTTCCAGGATCTTGTTCTCCAAAATCATTAGATGGAAAACCTATAATTACAAAATTTTTATCTTTATATTTTTCGTACAATGATTGTAAATCAGCATATTGTGGCGTATAACCACATTTTGAAGCGGTGTTTACAATTAGAATTTTTTTACCTCTCAAGGTTTCAAAATCAAATTCTTTCCCTTTAATATCGAGAACTTTATACTGGTAGATGGTTTTTTCTTCCATTTTTTTGTTTTCATTTAGTGATTCAATTTGTGCTTGACTGTTGGTACTTAAAAAGAATAAAATTCCAGTTAAAGCAACTAATACTTTTTTCATATTAAAAATTTTTAATTATTAGTAAAAAAACAAAAATTTAAATAAACAGAAACTAAATTTTTGTTAAATATAAAATTCTATTTAGTGCCCCAATATTTTTTATATCTTATATAAGAGAAAATCCCTAATATAGCCACACAAGCTACTGAATAATATACGAAACTTGGTGTAACCACTTTATCTCCACTAGCATAAGAGTGCATTCCGGTTAAATAAAAATTAACTCCAAAATAGGTCATCAAAATAGAATAAAAAGCCAAAACACTCATCAAATTATAAATCCATTTTCCTCTTAATGAAGGCACAAATCGAGCGTGAATAACAAATGCATAAATCATAATACTAATCAATGCCCACGTTTCTTTTGGATCCCAACCCCAATATCTTCCCCAAGATTCGTTTGCCCATTGTCCGCCAAGAAAATTTCCAATGGTGAGCATTACCAATCCAATAGTCAAAGCCATTTCGTTGATATACGTAATTTCTTTGATGTTCAAATCCATTTTGATTTTGTTTTTATCATTAGTAAACAACATCAATATCAAGGATACTACACCCAAAACCATTGCAAGTGTAAATGGTCCATAACTCGCAACAATTACGGCAACGTGAATCATTAACCAATACGAATTTAATACCGGTTGCAAATTGGCAATAGATGGATCCATCCAATTCCAGTGTGCAATCATTAAAATCATAGAGGCAACAAATGTTCCTGAAGCAACGGTTAGTTTTGATTTTCTATCAAATGCCAATGTGAAAAACATAGTTGCCCAAGCTACATATATCATACTTTCATAAGCATCACTCCAAGGTGCGTGACCCGAAATATACCATCTTGCTATCAATCCTAAAGTGTGAAATCCGAAGAGAATTGCTATCAAAATATGAAAAGAATTTATAATATACCGTACGGCTTTCTTCTCAAAAAAGATATTGATTATAGTAAATAACAACATCAAAACACCACTCAACATATACAAATAATATAGCTTTTTGAAAACATCATATTTGTTATAGGTTATTTCAGAACTTATTTTATCCTCACTTGGTCGTACTGCACTACCATATTTTTTCTGGTAGTTTTCCATACTTTTCAAATAGAAATCGGCATTGGTATAATCATTTTTTAAGGCCACGCTGTCTAAAGTACTCATATACAATGGCAATATGTTTTTTACAAAAGTGGAGTCAATTCCTTTGATGTTGGCTTCGTTTAATCCTAAATAAGAAATCCATTTGTTGTTTTTATCATTCGGAATCGGGAAAATCTTTAAAATACTTCCACTTAAAGCTGAGTTTAATAAGTTTACTTTTCTGTCGGTTTCTATAAAATCTTTTTGAAACTGGTCTGGAGTTGCTGCTTTATATGCTTCGTCAAGATATGAAGTAAGTTTGTAGTTTCCTTTTTCGTCAAAAAACTTTATAAAAGGGGCATATTTTTCTTTACTATCCAATCCGATTATTTTACGAATGCTATCATTTCCATTTTTAATATAGATCAACGGAACTTCAAACCAAACTCTAGGAAACTGAACCATTGACAAGAAAACCTGATCAGAATTCATATCTTTATACGTATCGCTTTTACTCACTTTACGAAGCAATTCTGATGAAAAAGTGTTGATAGGCTTCATTCTTCCGCCTTCATCTTGAATAATCAATCTTCCAAATT
Source organism: Flavobacterium sp. (assembly GCA_043748275.1). GTDB lineage: Bacteria > Bacteroidota > Bacteroidia > Flavobacteriales > Flavobacteriaceae > Flavobacterium. Next base: position 3,270 of record JAYTNO010000140.1, read on the forward strand.
GAGCAGCGTGCTTTTCATTTACTTTATATTTAACTAATATAGAATCAATCTGTTGTTTAGTTGGTAATTGATTTGTATGGCCTTGAGAAAAAGCATTCAAACCAAAAAACAATAAGAAAATGGAGGTGAGTTTTGCTTTCTTGTTTTTTACTATTTCTAACTTTCTTTTGATATCAGCAAAACGAGAATGCTTGGTAAATAATATAGCCATCATTGCAAAAAACAAAATAAAATAGCCAATATAGGTTATTAAAGTTCCCCAAAAATCGTGGTTTACAGAGAGAACTGTTCCTTTTTCGTCTGGATCAAAAGAGGATTGAAAAAATCGAAATCCACCGTAATCTAAAATATGATTCATATAGATTCTTGCATCTGTTTTTTTGTTTTTGTCTAAAACTGTTACTTGACTTTCAAATGCAGCATAACTTTTTTCGGTTCCTGGATATTTGGTTGCTATAAAATCATTCAACTTGATTTGAAAGGGCAATTCATATATTTTACTACCAAAAGTAAATGTAAAATCGAGGTTACCAATTTTTACAATTTGTGGTTCTCCTTGTTTTCCTTTTGATCCTAATAAAGTTAATTCTCGTTCCTGACCTTGCGATTTTAAAGTAACAATTAA
>JAYTNO010000141.1:0-22967 GCA_043748275.1 Flavobacterium sp.
GAATTTAGTAATAGTAGAGTCACCAGCAAAAGCAAAAACCATTGAGAAATTTCTTGGCGCAGACTACCAAGTTGAATCGAGTTATGGTCATATTGCCGATTTGCCTTCCAAAGAAATAGGAGTAGATGTCGAAAACGGATTCAAACCCAAATACGAAGTTTCAGCCGATAAAAAAGCATTGGTTACCAAACTCAAAGGACTTGCAAAAAAAGCCGATATGGTTTGGTTGGCTTCCGATGAGGATCGCGAAGGAGAAGCTATTTCTTGGCATTTATCCGAAGAATTAAATTTAGATAAAAATAAAACCAAACGAATTGTTTTTCACGAAATTACCAAATCAGCTATTTTAAAAGCTATCGATAATCCAAGAGAGATTGATTACAATTTAGTTAATGCACAACAAGCACGAAGAGTTTTAGATAGATTAGTAGGTTACGAATTATCGCCAGTTTTATGGAGAAAAATCAAAGGCGGACTTTCTGCTGGACGTGTACAATCGGTTTCTGTGAGATTAATTGTAGAACGCGAACGTGAAATTCAAAACTTTAAAGCGGTTGCAAGTTATTCTGTTGTTGCCGAGTTTGTGAACGAAGCAGGAAGAGCTTTCAAAGCCAAACTGCCAAAGAATTTTAATACAAAAAAAGAAGCCGAAGATTTTCTAGCTAAAAATATAGGTTCTAATTATAAGGTAGCCGATTTAGAAACCAAACCTACCAAAAAATTTCCAGCCGGACCATTTACAACGTCAACTTTACAACAAGAAGCAGCACGTAAATTATATCTTCCAGTAGGAATTACAATGCAATTGGCACAACGATTATACGAAGCAGGATTGATTACTTATATGAGAACCGATTCTGTTAATCTTTCCAAAGACGCTATGGATGCAGCTCAAGCTGAAATTATAAAATCGTATGGGAAAGAATTTTCTAAGCCAAGAACGTTTGTAAATAAAAGTAAAGGCGCACAAGAAGCACACGAAGCAATTCGTCCGACTGATATGTCACGTCATACGGTAAATATAGACAGAGATCAAGCAAGATTATATGATTTAATCTGGAAAAGAACATTGGCTTCTCAAATGAGCGATGCCGAATTGGAACGTACTAACGTAAAAATTGAAGCCAATAATCATCAAGATATTTTCACTGCATCAGGAGAAGTTATCAAATTTGAAGGTTTCCTTAAAGTATATCTTGAAGGACATGACGATGACGATGAAGAACAAGAAGGAATGTTGCCTGCAATGAAAGTAAATGAAAAATTAGTTAATAATTACATCACTGCAACGGAAAGATACTCTCGTCCGCCAAGTCGTTATACAGAAGCTTCTTTAGTTAAAAAATTAGAAGAATTAGGAATTGGTCGACCGTCTACTTATGCACCAACTATTTCTACTATCATCAACAGAAGTTATGTAGAAAAAGGAACTTTAGAAGGTCAAGAACGAAATTACACCCAATTGACTTTGCAATCTGGGAAAGTTTCAGATAAAGTATTGAAAGAAAATACAGGTTCAGATAAAGGAAAATTAGTTCCGACTGATATCGGAACAATTGTAACTGATTTCTTAGTTAAGAATTTCGAAAAAATTCTAGATTATAATTTTACTGCCAAAGTAGAGCAAGATTTTGACGAAATTGCAGAAGGAAACATCAATTGGACCAAAATGATGCAGGAGTTTTATGATAAATTCCATCCAAATGTAAAAGATGTTGAAGCCAATGCTGATAGAGAAAGTGGTGAACGTATTTTAGGAAAACACCCAGAATCAGGTAAAACGGTTTTGGTTCGATTAGGAAAATTTGGTGCAATGGCTCAAATTGGAGATATTGATGATGAAGAAAAGAAATTTGCAAGTTTACGACCAGAACAAAATATAGGAAACATTACTTTGGAAGAAGCATTAAATTTATTTTTACTTCCAAAAGCATTAGGAACATACAAAGGAGAAGAAGTAGAAGTAAGTCTTGGACGATTTGGACCATTTATTAGATTCGGAAAAGTCTTTGTTTCGCTTCCAAAAGGTGAAGAGCCATTGGATGTTGATTTAGAAAGAGCTAAAGTTTTAATTGACGAAAAGACTCAAGCAGATGCACCAATTGCCGTTTATAAAGGTGAAGGTGTTCAAAAAGGTACAGGAAGATTTGGTCCATTTATAAAATGGAATGGAACTTTTATCAATGTTTCAAAAAAATACAACTTCGACAATCTGTCTCAAAAAGATATTGAAGAATTAATTGAAGACAAACTTCAAAAAAATATTGATAAAGTAATCCACAATTGGGAAGCTGAAGGAATATTGGTTCAAAAAGCACGTTGGGGAAGATCTGAAATCACAAAAGGTAAAATCAAAATTGAATTAAGCAAAGATATTGATGCTTCAAAATTGACTTTAGCCGAAGTTCAAGAAATGATTGAAAAGAAATCTCCTGCAAAAAAAGTAGCCGCTAAAAAAGCACCTGTAAAAAAAGCAACAGCAAAAAAGAAATAATAAATGGAATTTGATTTTCTATCACCATTAGATACTGATATTCTTAATTTTATTGATGAATTATCAAGTCAAAATCTTGGAAGTAAAGTTGTTTTGCATACAAGTGAGGATTTTCCAGATATTTCAAAAATCAATATTGCTATTATTGGTGTTGCTGACGACAGAGGTAATAAAGAGGAGCAGGAAGTTGATTTAGATACAATTAGAAAAGAACTATATTCACTTTATCCAGGAAACTGGGAAGTTTCATTAGCAGATTTAGGAAATATTCTTCCTGGTGAATCATTAGCAGATACTTATTTTGCTTTGCAAAAAGTAACAACTATTTTAATAAAGTATAATATTATACCTATTATTATAGGTGGTTCTCAAGATTTGACTTATGCTTTATATAGAGCCTATGACGAATTAGAACAAATGGTCAATCTTGTTACTATTGATAGTAAATTTGATTTTGGAAAAGAAAGTCATCCCATTTCTGCCAATTCTTTTTTGACAAAAATAATATTAGACGAACCTAACAATCTTTTTAATTATTGTAATGTAGGCTATCAAACCTATTATAATTCACAAGAGGAAATAGATTTAATAGAAAAAATGTATTTTGATGCCTATAGATTAGGAGATATAGCATCAAATTTATCAATATCAGAACCGGTTTTTAGAGATGCTGATATAGTAAGTTTAGATTTAACATCCATAAAGTCGTCTGAATCAGGAAATTTTACTAATTTTGTACCCAACGGGTTTTCAGGTAAAGAAATTTGTTCTTTGTCTCGTTATTCTGGTATTAGTGATAAAGTTTCATTGTTTGGGATTTTTAATCATACTGGAAGTAAACAAGAAGCTGTTTTAATTGCACAAATAATATGGTATTTTATTGAAGGATATCATTATAGATCAAACGAATATCCTTTTGGAAGTAAAGACAATTATTTAAAATATATTATTCCGTTAGAAAACGAAGAATTGGTTTTCTATAAAAGCAACAAAACAGATCGATGGTGGATTGAAATTCCATTTATTTCAAACGTTAATAATAAATTAAAAAAAACTGCGTTATTACCTTGTTCTTATGAAGAATATTTGGGAGCATGCAACCAAGAAATACCTGAAAGATGGTGGAAAGCACAACGTAAAAATATGCTTTAAGTACGTTTAAGAGTATATTTAATCGGTAAAATAAAAAAATAACAGAAATCAAATAATCAATTTTTAATAAAACAAAACTTACAAAATCATTAAATTTATGTATTTTATCGATTTTTTAAGCATTTAATCGGTTAAATATTTTTTTTTTAAGTTTAAAAATTCTATTTTTGAACCGTAAATTAAATTTTACAGTATTTAATTGTTTTTTTGGAAAATAATAAATAGGTTTACGCCCTTAAATTATGAACACACACATAACCCAAATTTATATGAAGAAATTCATTGCATTTACAGTAATATCAGCTTTTTTGGTCAGCTGTGGAGGATCAGGAGACAAAGGTGAATTAGTTGGAGTTAAAGGAAAAAAATGGCATCCTGAGAAACCTTATGGAATGACTTTGGTTCCTGGTGGTTCTTTTATCATGGGTAAATCAGATGATGATTTAGCTAATGTTCAAGATGCGCCAACTAAAACAGTTACTGTTAGATCTTTTTATATGGATGAAACAGAAATCACCAATAGTGAATATCGTGAATTTGTAGAATGGGTAAAAGATTCTACAATGAGGGTTCGTCTAGCTATACTTGCTGATGAAGTTGGTGGTGGTGGTACTGCTGGAGCTGGTGGTGCTAAAGGCGGAAAAAGCGGTAAAAATGCAGGAAGCATTTCCGATTTTGCATTTAACGATGCAGATCCGGCAAAAATGACTGCGTATGACAAATACATGTACGAAAACTATTATAGTGTAGGTACAGAAGATGATGCTTATGCAGGAAGAAAATTAAATAGAAAAGTAAAACTAATCAAAGATACGGCTAAATATCCAGATGAATATTATACAGAAGTAATGGACTCTATGTACATACCTGTTGCTGAATCTTATAACGGTTTGCGTACTGTAGATGTCAATAAATTGAAATTTCGATACTCTTGGATGGATATTCAAGCAGCTGCAAAAGCAAAAGTTGGAAAAAGAAAAGAATTTATTAAAACAGAACAAATCAAAGTTTATCCTGATACCACTGTTTGGATTAAAGATTTCGCATATTCATATAATGAGCCAATGCACAATGACTATTTGTGGCATCAAGCTTATTCAGAATATCCAGTAGTGGGTGTAAACTGGAAACAAGCAAAAGCATTTTGTGCTTGGAGAACTTTAAAGAAAAACATCTATATTAAATCTAAGAAAAAAGGAAGAGATTTAACAAATTCATTTAGATTACCAACTGAAGCTGAATGGGAATATTCTGCAAGAGGAGGTCTGCAATCTGGAGCTTATCCTTGGGGTGGTCCTTATACTAAAAATGATAGAGGTTGTTTCTTAGCAAATTTCAAACCTAATCGTGGGGATTATGCTGCAGATCAATCTTTATATACGGTAGAAGCAAAATCATTCGAGCCAAACGGATATAATTTATATAATATGGCAGGAAATGTTGCAGAATGGACAGATTCGTCTTATGATGCAGGTGCATATGAATATGTTTCAACAATGAATCCAAATGTTCCAGATTCTAAAAACATGCGTAAAGTTGTTAGAGGAGGTTCTTGGAAAGATGTTGCTTATTTCTTACAAGTAAGTACTCGTGACTTCGAATATGCAGATACGGCAAGAAGCTACATTGGATTCAGAACAGTTCAAGATTATATGGGAACAGTAACTACAGGAAAATCTCCTAAAAAATAAATTAACCAACAAAAATTAACTTAACTAACTAAATTTTTTTTATTATGGCATTATTAAGCAAAAAAGCAATGAATTTCGCTTACGGTATGGGAGCGGCAGTTGTAATTATCGGAGCATTATTTAAAATTACACACATAGAATTCGGACCAATTACAGGAAATTTAATGTTGACAATTGGACTTGTAACCGAAGCATTAATTTTTGGACTATCAGCTTTCGAACCAGTTGATGATGAATTAGATTGGTCATTAGTATATCCAGAATTAGCTAATGGAGAAGCTAAGAAAAAAGAGCCTAAAAAAGAAGATCCAAAAGAAGCTCAAGGTTTATTGTCACAAAAATTAGACGCAATGTTAAAAGATGCTAAAATTGATGGTGAATTAATGGCTAGTTTAGGTAACAGCATCAAAAATTTTGAATCAGCAGCAAAAGGAATTGCGCCTACTGTTGACTCAATTGCATCAACAAAAAAATACAGCGAAGAATTAACGTTGGCTGCTGCACAAATGGAATCATTAAACAGTTTGTATAAAATTCAATTGGATAGCGCTTCTAGAAATGCACAAATCAATAACGAAGTTGCTGAAAACAATTTAAAATTGAAAGATCAAATGCAGTCATTAACTTCAAACTTGTCTTCATTGAACAATGTTTATGGAGGTATGCTTTCTGCAATGAGTAACAAAGGGAATTAGTATCTGACTACATTTTTATATAAACAAAACAAACCTAATTAGAAAAAATGGCAGGAGGAAAATTAACCCCTAGACAGAAGATGATTAACCTGATGTATCTGGTTTTCATCGCGATGTTAGCTTTAAATATGTCAAAAGAAGTATTATCGGCTTTTGGTATTTTAAATAAAAAAATTGTTGAATCAAATTCTATAGCTGACACTAGAAATCAGTCTTCTTTTGAGCAATTAGCTCAAAAAGCAAAAGATCAACCAGGTCAATTTGGTGATAAAAAAGCAAAAGTTGACAAAATTAGAGCAGTCTCTAAAGAATTCTATGACTATATAGAAGGAATTAAAACTGAAGTTACTAAGAAATTTCCAAAAGATAAAGAAGGTAACTATCCTTGTGAACAAATGGATAAAAGTGATGACATTGACAATATGTTCTATATTGGAGATAGAGAATCACCAAAAGCAAAAATTTTCTTAGAAAAAGTTCAAGGTTTTGCCGCTAAAATAAAAGCAATTGGAGGAAGTTCAATAGCTGAATCTGAAATGAAAAAAATTGAGAAAAGATTTGCAACTGAACCAGTTTATTCTGAAAAAGCTGGTGCAAAACTACCTTGGTTAGATTATAACTATCACCATTTCCCATTAATTGCTTCTGTAACTAAATTGACACAATTGCAAGCGGATATTAAAACAACAGAAAGTGATGTAATGACTGGAATGTTTCAATCTGATCTTGTTGCTGCAGCATCTTTAACAGCATACCAGCCAATTGTTGTTCCTGAAAAAACAGCCTTTTTTCAAGGTGAAGCAGTTAAAGGAAAAATTATCTTAGGAAAATTTGATCCAAATTTAGTTGCAAAATCTGTAATCGTTAATGGTTCATCTGTAAAAGCAACTGCTGGTCAAGCTGAATTTTCTTTCGGTGCTGGTGCAGTTGGAGAACATGAAATTAATGGATCATTTAACTTTGATGAAAATGGTAAAGTAGTTAGTCTTCCTATTAAAGGAAACTATGTTGTTGTTCCAAAACCTAACTCTGCTACAATTTCTGCCGATAAAATGAATGTTGTTTATAGAGGTGTTGTAAATCCTATGACAATTTCATTTGCTGGAATTTCTGCTGATAAAGTATCTGCTTCTGCACCAGGATTAAGTTCTGCAGGAAAACCAGGTGCATATAAAATGAATCCTGGATCAGGAACTGAAGCTATTATTAATGTGACAGGTACTCTTCCGGATAATTCTAAAGTTTCAGATAAGAAAGTTTTTAGAATCAAAAGTATTCCTGCTCCAACAGGTTGTATTGGAGGTGAATTTGGAGTTGTTAAAGGGGCTAAATCTCGTTTAGAAGTTTCTCAAGTTTCTGCTAAAATGCTTGACTTTGATTTTGAAGTAAAATTAAGAGTAACAGCATTTAGTTTAAAAGTTACTGGTCAAGCAACTGTAATTGTTAGCGGAGATAGAGTTAATGCTCAATGTAAAGCAGCACTAGCAAAAGCAGGAAGAGGAGATCAAGTTACAATTTCTGATATAAAAACTAAACTAGAGGGTTCAGACATTTTATTATCAAGAACTGCACCAGTTATTTACGAAATACAATAATAATTTAAGTTAGAATACGTTATCACTTAAACAACTTAATATTATAACAAAAATGAAGTATAGAAATTTTTTAATTGTAATTGCATTTGTTTTTGGAAGTTCAACTTCTATAGCACAATCGAACTTGCTAAATGCTAAAGTTCCTTCGGAAATTGGAAAAAAGACTCCAGCACAATTAATCTCTGATAATGACAAACCATTAGCCTATGGTTATGTACATGACAGGGATGTATTGATGGGTAAAACAACTTGGGAAATCATCGATTTAGATGAAAGAATAAATTTTCCATTATATTATCCAATTGATACAGCAAACATTGGAAAAGAAAGAAGATCTTTATTTGATGTTTTATTAAAAGGGATAAAAGAGGGTAAAATTACTGAAGTCTATACGGATAGTTATTTTAATACTAAGAAAACTTTCAAAGATATGAGTTCTTCTTTTACCTATATTGACACAACTGATGCAGGAAAAGAAGAAATTAATACTTATCCAGAAGATTATAAATCTGGTAGAAAGATATTAGACCCTCAGTATATTAATAAAAAAGAATTAGGTGCTATTGATATTTCTGATTATAAAATAAAAGGTTATTGGTATTTTGATAAACGTCAAAGTGAATTGAAATATAGACTTTTGGGATTATGTCCTATTTCTCCTGAAGCAAAAGAAATTGGTTCTGAAACACAAGATTTCATTGAGTTGTTTTGGGTATATTTTCCAGCAGTCAGGGATATTTTACACGAAGCAAAAGCTTTTAATGATAGAAACTCTGCAATGCCAATCACTTTTGACCATTTACTAAATTCACGTCGTTTTAATGGAACGATTTATAAAGAAGAAAATGTTTATGGTGATAGAGAAATAGCTGAGTATATGAAAGAAAATTCTCAAATGCAATTGCTAGAATCTGATCGTGTTAAAGATAAGATTCGTGATTTCGAACAAGACATGTGGAACTATTAATAAGATTCCAATAATAGAAAATAAAACTCTCATCATTATGATGGGAGTTTTTTTATTTTTGTAGAATGATAGATTATTTAATAATAGGCTCAGGATTAGCAGGAATTGCATATGCCGAAACTGCTTTGCAAAATAATAAATCAATTGTAGTAATTGACTCTGGTGTTATTAGTTCATCTAAAGTTGCAGCTGGGTTATACAATCCAGTAATTCTTAAAAGATTCACTCCTGTTTGGAATGCCAAACAACAACTTGATGAACTTGATTTGTTTTATAACCATATTGAAAATAAGTTGAATAATAAATTCAATTTTGAAATTCCAATATTGAGAAAATTTTTTTCTATTGAAGAGCAAAACAATTGGTTTGTTGCTTCTGACAAAGCGGAACTAAATCCTTTTCTTTCTACAAATTTAATTACTAGTAAATATTCAGGAATAGATTCACCTTATGATTATGGTAAGGTAAATAGAACAGGTTATGTTGATGTTGCATTTTTATTAGAGAAATATCAAGAATATCTATTTTTAAATAAAATGTTTCTTAAAGAATCATTTGATTATTCTCTTTTAAAAATCAATAATGGAATTCAATATAAAGATATAATAGCCAAACACATCATTTTTGCTGAAGGCTTTGGGATGCATTCTAATCCTTATTTTAATGATTTGCCTCTAGATGGTGCAAAAGGGGAATTATTGGTTATCAAAGCTCCTAATTTGAATCTAGATGTAATTATAAATACAAGTGTATTTATTCTTCCTTTAGGGAATGATTTGTTTAAAGTTGGAGCAACTTATAATTGGTCTGATAAAACAGATTTACCAACCGAAGAAGGTAAAAACGAGTTAATTGAAAGAATCAAAGAGATTATTACTTGCGATTTTGAAATTATTTCTCATTATGCTGGAGTTCGACCAACTGTAAAAGACAGAAAACCACTAGTAGGAACACATCCAATACATTCAGAATTACATATTTTAAATGGCTTAGGAACAAGAGGAGTAATGCTTGCGCCAAGTTTAGCTAAATCGTTATTTAATAAAATAGAAAATGGAACTCCTTTAGAAAAGGAAATCAATTGTAATCGCTTTTATAAATAGTTATTTAATATAACTTTCGTCATAAGAGACAAACATATTAATATAAATGCTTCTGGAAAGGCGTAATACAATTGGAAACATTATTAATATGCTTACAATTATAAAGATAAATGACCATTTAATACTTAAATGTAAAAAAAGATAAGTTATAATAAACGATGCGACGCCAACCGCAACATTTAATCCGTAACTTACATACATTGCGCCATAAAAAAAAGAAGGTTCAATCTGATATTTCAAACCACAATGACTACAATTTTCATTCATTTTGATGCAATTTTGCACATGTAAGAGATTTTGATCCACATACATACTTTCTTTTTGACATCTAGGACAACTTCCTGTTAAAATACTATTTAGTTTGGATCCTTTTTTTAACATTTGCAAAAATTTAGTTTTCCTTGTTTGGAGATGCAAATTTACGAATTCAATTATTTAATAAATCACAATAAATGCTTAATATACACAATTTGTCAGTTTCTTTTGGAGGAACATATCTATTTGAAGAAGTTACTTTTAGAATGGGTTCTGGAGATAGAGTTGGACTTGTTGGAAAAAACGGTGCAGGAAAATCTACTATGCTTAAAATTTTAGCTGGTGATATAAAACCCGATTCAGGACAAATTGCAACAGAAAAAGAAGTAAAAATAGGTTTCCTTCGTCAAGATATTGATTTTGAGCAAGGAAGAACGGTTCTTGAAGAAGCCTATCAAGCATTTACCGAAATTCAAGAAGTAGAACGCAAATTAGAACAAATCAATCATCAATTGGTTACCCGTACTGATTATGAAAGTGAAGAATATTCTCAAATTATAGAAGATCTGTCTGATTATACACATCGTTTTGAATTACTTGGAGGATACAATTATGTTGGAGATACAGAGAAAATTTTATTAGGATTAGGTTTCAAAAGAGAGGTTTTTAACAATCTTACAGAAACTTTTTCTGGTGGTTGGAGAATGCGTATTGAACTTGCAAAATTGCTATTACAATCTAATGATATTTTGCTTCTAGATGAGCCAACCAATCACCTAGATATTGAAAGTATTATTTGGTTGGAAAGTTTTCTTAGAAATTATCCTGGAGTTGTAGTAATAGTTTCTCACGATAAAATGTTTTTGGATAATGTGACCAATAGAACTATCGAAATATCTCTAGGGAAAGCGTATGATTTCAACAAACCTTATTCTCAGTATTTAGAATTGCGACATGAAATTCGTGAAAAACAACTAGCTACTCAAAAAAATCAAGCCAAAAAAATTGAAGAAACAGAAAAGCTAATTGAAAAATTTAGAGCAAAAGCATCGAAAGCTTCTATGGCGCAATCGCTCATTAAAAAATTAGACAAAGTTGAACGAATTGAAGTCGATGAAGATGACAATTCGGTAATGAATATTTCGTTTCCTGTTTCTAAAGTTCCAGGTAAAGTAGTTATTGAAGCCGAAAATGTAACAAAGAAATATGACGATAAAACAATTTTAAAAGATATTGATTTATTGGTAGAAAGAGGAAGTAAAATTGCATTTGTGGGTCAAAATGGTCAAGGAAAATCTACTTTTATCAAAGCTATTGTTCACGAATTTGAATTTCAAGGTGCTATAAAATTAGGACATAATGTGCAATTGGGTTATTTTGCACAAAACCAAGCAGAATATCTTGATGGCGAAATTACTTTGCTTAGAACTATGGAAGATGCTGCTACAGACACAAATAGATCTAAAGTTCGTGATATGTTAGGCTCGTTTTTGTTTCGTGGTGATGATGTTGAGAAAAAAGTAAAAGTACTATCTGGTGGAGAAAGAAACCGTTTGGCATTGTGTAAATTATTGTTGCAGCCAATAAATGTATTGTTGATGGATGAGCCAACGAACCACTTGGATATAAAATCTAAAAATGTGTTGAAAGCTGCTTTGCAAAAATTTGAAGGAACCTTGCTTTTGGTTTCTCACGATAGAGATTTCTTGCAAGGAATGTCAAATTTGGTATATGAATTTAAAGATCAAAAAATAAAAGAATATTTGGGCGATATTAACTATTTCCTTGAACAACGCAATCTTGAAAATATGCGTGAAGTTGAGAAAAAAGATGTAGCCAAAAAAGAACTGCCGGTTTCAAACTCAAAAGTTTCTTACGAAGATCAAAAGAAAGGAAAAGCACTTCAAAATAAATTAAGCAAGGTTGAAAGTCAAATTAAGCAATTGGAAAAAGACATTCAAAATGATGATAAAATGCTGGCTTCAAATTATGATAAACATATAGAAGATGCTAAATTTTTTATGGCCTACAATAAAAAGAAAAAAGAATTAGATCAGTTACTTTTAGATTGGGAAATTGTACAAGAAGAGATTGATAATGCTTAATTAATTATAAAATAAGCCCAATTTTTTTTGAGTGGGCAATGGCTTCACTACTATGAGAAAAATAGCAAACTGCAATATTTAGATTTTCTAAATTTTTCAAAATTAATGAGACTTTTTTCTTTTCTTGTTTTCCTGTTTTTCTGATATAAACTGCCTTTACAGTAACAGGAAAAATTTTGCTTATTGTTTCATACAAATAAGGATCATCTTGAGAATCGTCACCAATGAGAACATATTTTAGATTGGGATAAAATTCTAAAATATGTTTTATTTTTTCAAATTTGTGGTTATGTCCATTTCTTGATTTTATAAAAAAATCAAATAAACTAGTTTTAATGTCTTTAAGTAATAAAACTGCTTTTGGCAATTTGTGAATCTCGTGAAACTTAACAATAAAATTATACAAATTCCACTCACTACTCGACACATAAAAAAAAGCATTTAATTCTTTGCTATTTTCTCTTCCGGAAACACTCAGAGCTTGATAATGAGGCACTACATCTTCAAATATTTTTCGAGTATTAACATTTTTAAACAAAATAGAATATATTTTTTTTAATGGATTTAGAGTATATGACTCTAGTAATGTATCATCAATATCCGAAATAATACCTAAATTTCCTTTTTTGGGACGTATAAATTTATCTTTAGAGATAATTTTTTTATTTTTTTGAAAATAGTAAACTTCATACTCTATCCAACCAAATCCAATATTTTGATCTAGAGGAATACAAAATTTAAAATAACCATCGTTAAGTGTTTTTGTGTGAATAGTTGTATTGTTATGTTCCAAATATACATCAACATTTGACTCTGTTTTTAATTTATACAAACTAATAATTGAGAAGGCATTTCTAAACTTTTTTTTCTGAAAAGTATAATCTTTTTTCTTTGTAGGTCTAAAAACGTGACCCATCACAATTAGTTCTTGCTCATTTGCATAACCTCGGTATAATTTTAAAGTAGTATTCATTGAATGAGATTTTGAAGTCTGAATAAATTTAATTAAATTTAATCAATAAATGAACCTATACTTTGAAAAAGAAAGTTTTATTGGTGGTTAATCCTATTTCTGGATCAATTGATAAATCAGAAATTATTAATGCAGCTATAGATTTTGCGTTAAAAGAAAACATAGAACTTTTTCAATATACGACTTCAAATCAAGACGATTTTCAAAAAATACAAGCAATTTATCGAGACTATAACCCAGATCGAATTATTATTGTAGGTGGTGATGGCACCATAAAAATGGTTGGAGAAGCAATAATAGACGAAAATGTAATTTTAGGTATTTTGCCTGCTGGATCAGCAAACGGATTAGCAGTTGATTTAAATTTAATGAAAACGTTAGATGAGAATTTATACATTGCCTTTTATAATGATTATATTGCACTAGACACCATAATTATAAATGATCATAAATGTTTTCATTTAAGTGACTTAGGTATTAATGCAGAGTTAATAAAAAATTACGAAAAAAGTAAAATTAGAGGTAAATGGGGTTATTTTCTGCAAACCATCAATACACTTTGGGAGTTAGAAGAACCGTTTAATGTATTGATTTCTGTTAATGATAGAAAATTTGAATGTGAAGCTAGAATGATTGTTATTGCCAATTCAAAAAAATACGGTACTGGAATAGTTATAAATCCTGATGGTGTTATGTACGATGGGAAGTTTGAAATTGTATTATTAAAAAAATTAGATTTATTAATTTTTGGAGAAATTATTACAGGAAATATTCCAGTAAATCTAGATGAAATCGAAATAATATCTTCTGATAAAGCTATATTAAAAACAAATATTCCAGTTAGTTTTCAGATAGATGGTGAGTATTTTGGTCAAGTAACAGAACTCAATATTAAAATTGTATCACAAAAAATTAAAGTTGCAGTACCTTAATTTTTTTATGTAATTTTAAAAGGATGTCGTTGCTGCCATTGTATATCTGGTTCTAGCTTTTTAAAAATTTTATCAATAAATGAATTTGCTATTTTGTTTTTATGATACAAAAAACCGGACATCATTATTGGTTTTGCACCTACAGAACTTTTGATTTCTAGAGCTGTTCTACCAAAAATTATTTTTTTATATTGTTTCTCAATACCATACTGAGTCATATTGTAAAGCATATTGAGATACAGCATTTTTTCTTTTTGAATTTTTTCTTCATAACCCAAAAAATAAGTTTCCAACACAGTCCCGTTAAGAAGCAAAGTATGAAAACCTACCAATTGGTTTTCAATAAAATAACCACAAAAAACAAATTGCTCTTTGAGTTGTTTTTTAAAAATTGAAAAATGATTTTTAGCTAAGAAAAAAGTATTAAATGGTGCGTTTTCTGCAACATAATAATACAATTCATAAATAATTTCTTCATTTTCAATTATTTCAGCTAGAGTTAATTCTCTAACCTCAATACCTTCTGATTTTTTATGAGCTCTTTTATATTGATCTCTATATTTTTTTGATAATTGACCTGTATAACATACAATTGTTTTCCATTCGGCAGGTAATTCAAAAACCATATTGGGTTGTGTTTTAAATTCATAAATTGATTTAAAACCAAATTTTTTGAGTTCAAAAGCACATTCTTGATAGAAATCTTTAAAAGTAACCAGGTGAATCGTGATTTTTTGTTTTTTATAATAATTGGTAATTTCATTAGCAATTTGAAGCAATATTGCGCTAATTTCTTCAAAAGAAATTGTAGTGTTAAAAGTATAACCGTTTTGACCAGTTATCATATTATTACCAATAAACAAAACGTGAGAAGCAAAATTTTTGAAAATAAAATTACGAATTGCCGTTTTCAGACATTTATCTCTATCTCCAAAAGACTGTAATTTATTTAGATTCAAATATTGAGATAATGCAACACCAATCAGAGTATTGTTTTGATAAATACCAATATAAAAACATTGCATATTTAATGGTGCAGATTCTTCAAGCACCGTGAGATAGGCAGTTTGCAGAAAAGCATTATCAATAGCTACAACATCCCAATTATCAGGAAGTTGCTTTATCGAAGTATAAATTTTTGTTGAAATGTTGCTCAAAATAAAAAAAATCGCTCTACAAATGTAGAGCGATTGCAATATAATTAAATGTTAAAATTATTTCATAGCGCATATTATACCACCCATAAGCATACAAGTTACAACCCAATAACCACCTGCAACAAGTACATATTTCCAGCTTCTTCTTTCATACAAAGACCCAACACCAATAACAGGTAAAGCAAAAAATAAGCCTGCCATAAAACCATGTAAAGCACCATGCTTAAACGTTCTATAAGTTGATCCATAAGCATCCATATAATTTTTTAAAACAGAAGAGTCAACACCTTGAACATCAACAGTTGCCGAAAATGCACTGAATTGATGAATTACCATAAATTGTATAATAAAAGAAATCAAAAAGGCATAAAAAATAGACATTCCGAAAATGACTACCATATTGCTACCTTTCATTTGTTCTTCTGTTATACTTGCTTCTTTCATCCAAATTGTACCAAAAACTTTTGGATTATACCAAATAAATCCCACTAAAAGTGATGATAATGCTGCAAGAATTAATGCTAAAAAATTAAAGTTCATAATAGTTTTGTTTTAAAAGTTGTTACTCAAATGTACATTTTTTTTAAAATATCCATTATTTTTTTTTAAAAAAAATCAATTGTGAAAGTTACGTAACTCCATTATTACCAATAGTGTTAAAACAATAATGTAAGAAAATTATTTTATTAAAATTAAAAAATAAGTATTTCATCGATTTTATTTGCTCATTATCGATTTCAGATGTACGTTTACACCATCATTTGAATCTAATACCATTTGTTATGAAAAAATTAGCTGTTTTACTATTATCATTTATTGCTTCTCTAACTATGTTGGCCAATATTTCATCAAATGAGAAAGCAGCTTTAATAAAATTAAACAAAGCAACAGGTGGAAATCAGTGGGTTTCTAAATGGAATTTAAATGAAAATGTCTCGACTTGGTACGGTGTTAAAATTGAAAATAATAAAGTGGTAGGACTAGAATTGCCAGACAATAATTTGTCGGGTGAATTACCTAATGAGATAAGTATGTTAGTTAACTTGAAATTATTAAATTTATTTAAAAATAATATTTCTGGAGTAATTCCTTCTACAATTGGAAATTTAAAAGAGCTTACAAAATTAAATTTGTCTTTTAATAAAATTTCAGGAAGTATCCCATTATCATTATGTAATGCAATTGCTTTGCAATCTCTTGAACTATATATGAATAGAATCTCAGGTCAAATTCCTACAGAAATTGGAAATTTAAAAAAATTACAAACTTTATCTTTGTTTAATAATGAACTAGAAGGGCAAATTCCAACTTCTATATATTCTATCAAACCATTGAAAGTGTTATTGTTAAGTAGTAATAAATTAACTGGTAAATTAGAAAGAGAAGTGGCAAACTTAACATCCTTAGAAAACCTGAGTTTGTTTGAAAATAACATACAAGGTCAAGTTCCTTTTGATTTAGAAAAATTAAAAAATCTAAGAGAAATGAATATTTCATATAACATGTTTAATGGTTTTGTATCTAGAAACTTAGCACAACTTGATTCTATGAATATGACAATGATCAACGAAAAAGGATTGGCAGTGATGTTAAATGTTAGATCTGAAGGAAATTCAGTTTTAGCATCTGAAGATTAATTTTTATTATCCCCAAATTATAAAAAATCATGAAAAAATTTTTTACTTTAATACTTATATTCTTAACCTCCATAACAATGTTGGCAGAGGTATCTATAACAGAAAAAGAGGCATTAATTAAATTATATAATGCCACAAATGGTAATCAATGGAAAACAAAATGGGATTTAAGCGCACCTGTTTCTACTTGGTACGGAATCAAAATGAAAGGCAATAATGTAGTGGCTATTGACTTAACTTTCAATAATCTTAATGGCGAATTACCTCAGGAAATGGGAGATTTAGTCTATCTTCAAAAACTAAAATTGACTCGAAATGCTATTTCAGGGAATATTCCAAATTCTATAGGAAATTTGAAGTCTTTAGTGTTGTTAAATATCTCTTTTAATAAATTAATAGGCAAAATACCAGATTCTATTACAGAACTAAAAGAGTTACAGACATTAGAGTTGTTTATGAATAAACTCTCTGGAGAATTGCCTTTTGAAATTGGAAAATTAAAACAATTAAAAAAATTATCACTTTATAATAATGAATTAATGGGGTCTATTCCAGCATCACTTTATGAAATGAAATCACTTCGTGTGTTGTTATTAAATAGTAATAAACTTTCAGGGAAATTAGATAAAAAAATAGCAAATTTATCTCAACTTGTAACTTTTAGCCTTTTTGATAATAACATACAAGGTGAAATACCTTTGGATTTAGAGAAATTAAAAAAATTAAAAGAAATGAATATCTCCTATAATTTATTTAGTGGATTTGTTTCTAAAGATTTGGCAAAATTAGATACACTCAATATGATGATGTTTAATAATGAGGGTGTAGCGGTTGCATTACAAGTTAAAGAGGTGAATAAAAATTCAGCTTTGGCTTCTGGAGAATAGTTTTTTTCATAAATAAATATTGGTTAAAATTGCCTTGCTTTTTTAAGTAAGGCTTTTTTTATTGCAATAATTTTATTGGTTTAGTCAAATGATAAATTGAAGTAAATCAAATTGTAAGTACCAAAAATAATTTTTTTATTTTAAAGATAAAATGCAAAAAACAATGGTTAAAAGTTATATAAAAGTAAGAAAAATGTCATTTAACGAGTTTTCAAGTTGTTGATAGAAAAAATGTTTGCTCCAAAAATATTGTAAGTATTTTAGCCAAAATTATTATAATTAATTGAGAGTAATATTATGGAAAAAAAATATTTTTCAAAACAAATTCAGCTTTTACTTTTAGTATTGATTACATTTTTTGGAATTAAAAATCATGCGCAATCTGTATCAATTACCTATCCAACTGCGGCTCAATTGATAACAACATGTAATGGAAGTTCTAAACTTTTTGTAAGATTAGATATTACTCAAGTGTCCACAAATGGAGGAAACGTTTCCATATCATTGCCAACTGGAGTAGAATATGTTTCAGGTTCATTATTACGAATTGCAGGAACTGTTGGTGTAACTATTACAGAAGATTTAACTGGTGTTGTAGACCCAAAACGACCTAGATTTACAATAAGTCCATTGTTGCTTAATGTTGGGAATTTTATAGAATTTAGCATTAACAGAACTGCAAATTGTACTTCAAGATCAGCTGCTCTTGCAGGAGAAACATTCAAAGATTCTATTGCTGCAACTATAAATAATATAACAACTACAGATAATGATCCAGTTCTTAATAGCTATCAAGTAAATTTTCCTTCTATTAGTTTTGCACAACCAAACCCACAAAATAATGCTACAATAGGAAGCACATATGTTAGAAATTTTACTATATCAAATGGTGCAAACGGTTGTGCTCGAGATATTCATTTCTCTATTGATTATCCATCAAATGGAATTTCACTAATTTCACTTACTTTAAATGGAAATCCAGTAACACCTACATCAGTTGTTGGAACTACAAGTTATTTTTCAATTTCTGGAGCAGCTTTAACAGCAGACCAACAATTGTGTAATGGTGAAAGTTTAGTTTTTACAGAAACATACAAATTAAACACTTGTGGCGCATCAACTTCATATAGTTCAGGTTGGGGTTGTAATCCTAATCCATCTCAATGGTGTCAAACTGCATCTGGAGTTGCACTTGTAACAATGGCTGGCGGAAGCCCTATTTTTGTAACACATACAAATGCTTTAATTGGTTATACAAATATGTGTGCAGCTTCTGTACTTCGTTCTACTTTCAAAAATTCTGGTACAGGTAACACAAATGCCGCTACAATGTTTGATATTCTTTTAAGAAAAGGATTAGTAAATCAAACAGCTTCTTTAGCAGGATATCCGTCTGGATTATATAATTTGTCAAATGCAAAAATTGGCGGAAATTCTATACCATCAAACCTTGTTTTTGTTTCTGCAGATACTCCAAACAATGGTGGCAATCGTGCTATATTTGAAGTTAATGTTAATAATTTTTTTACGACAGATCCTGATGGTGTTGGAGTAGGTCTTGAAGATATCGATGCTGACGGATTTTATGATGATTTACCAGCTGGAAATACAGTAACAGTTGATATTGATTTTTCTGCAAATAATATTTTAACTTGTGGTCAAAATATTTCTTTAAATAATTTAGGTGGAGATGTTAAATATCACACTATGTGTAATGCAACACAAATTACTTCTGCAAGTAAGGAAGCAACAGGAAATGCATTAACATATTCAAAAAGCGCTTTGATAACTAATGGATATGGTCCAGCAAATATTGATATTAATTCTCCATTTACAGTTCGATTAAGTCTTTCTTATTTTAAATTAGAATCAACTCTAAATACTTTAAATACTAGATATATTTATGAATTGACCTTGCCTGCAGGAGTTACTGTTGCAGGAACAGGAAACCCTAAATGGATAAATGGATATTTTCCAAGTACATCAGCACAAATTGCTACTACATATTCTCAAGTGGGAAATGTTATAAGAATTACATCTCCTTCAAATTTATTTGGATATGCATTAATTGATTTAGTTTATGATTGTTCGACAGGTAGTGGAATAAGTATACTTAATTTACCATATAAAGTACTTGAAATAAATGATATTACTACAAATTGTGCTATTAATAGTGATCTTTCTTGTGGAAGTATTTCTTTAAGTGCTTATTGTCCTGGAGCTTGTGCAACTGGACCTATTACAGGTATTCCTGTTATTCGCAGAGCTGATAATTCATTAGGTTGGACAGATGCAACTTTATCTACAAGACAGTCTGCGTCAAATATTAGTGCGTTTGATTTGTCTAAAGCATTATTTTTAGACACTATTGAAATCAACGGAAATGCACGTCAAACATCTCCAACTTCTAATTTGCAATTAAGACTTGAGTTAGATAAAAATTCTGCAGCCGAAAATAAATTAACTCCTTTAAATATTGATGTTATTATCAAAAGAGGTGGTGTTCAAATTGCTTCAGGAACAATAAATACTTTTTCATTAACTAATTCTTCGGCAACAGTTCAAAAAATTGACTGGGATTTAACGTCAGCATTACCTAATAGTGGATTATTAGCAAATGATGAAATTATAACTGTTTCAAGATACCAAGTGGCTACAAATACATTGCCTCGTCAGGATATTCAATCTGGTGGAGCATTCTATTTCTATAATAATGTTGGTGCATTTGTTGATTACTGTAATTCAAGAATTCCAGAAATGTATCTTGTAGGTACTGCGTTTGCAAATAATAATAATGTTCAAAACGTTTCTGGTTGTACACAAACTGTTTTAGGAGGTTCTACAAATTATATAGCTAGACGTTTTGATACACCAGGAGCAAAATATTTAAATGAATTTAGACCAGGATTATACATTACTTCAATAGAAGCTACAATTCCTGATGGATATACATTTACTTCGGCAAGTTTCAATCATTTAACTTCGCCTTCTTTGCCAATGACACCATCTTCTATAAATGGAAATGTGTATACTTTTAATAATCCTGGAAATTGGGATCCAATTGAAATTACAGTTTCTAATGTTTATGGTGGTAGAATTCCTTTTACTGTTCAAGCTTCTTGCGGAACTTTAACTAGTGAAAATATAACTTTTAAATTAAATTATAAAGATTTTTATTATGCTTATGCAGGAGATGTTCCTCAGCCAAACACCTATAATGCTGAGAATATTAGAACCGAAGCAATTAATTATCAAAATAGACCAGATATTACTTTAACAAATCAAACTGGTACAATTCAAGCGTCTAATATCTCAGAAAGTTGGGTTGTAAGAATGTCAAATGTTGGTCAAAGTACTGCGCCTTTCAATTGGATATCAATTCCAAATACTGCTGGAGTTACAATCACTCAAATGCTTGATTTAGCAAGTAATACTGTAATTTCACCTACAGCATATAATGGAGGTAATATTTATAAATTAAATGCTTCAGGAATTGCAAACGGATTGTTTAAAGATTATAGAATTTCATTTACCTATAACAATTGTAATTTAACAAATCTAACTATTTATGGTGGCTGGAACTGTTCAGAATTTCCAACAGATCCAGATGCTTATACTTGTAGTAAAGAAACTTTAGTTTTATCTTTTAATCCTGCAATTTCTGAAATTGAAATTATTTCGGTTCAACAACCTTCTGCTTCAATAAATTTATGTGACACTACTTTATATCAATTTGATGTAAATAATGCTCAAGTAGGAAATGTAGTTAACAGTACTTTTAGTTTAAACATATTGCCAGGTATGAATGTTAATGCATTTGAAGTTGAATATCCAAAAGGATCAGGTAACTGGAGTTCGGTTCCTTTTACAATCTCAGGATCAGTAATAACATATGATTTGTCTCAGCATCCTAATTATCCCGTATTACAAGGAATTCCAGGAACTGTAAATGCTTTAAATAATAACCAAAGAAAAATAAGTGTTCGATTTAATATGACTACAGATTGTAGTTTTGTAAGCGGATCAAAATTTAAATTTTATACAAGTGCAAATCGCTTATGTGGTTCACCTGCTATAGGAAGTGATATTATAATTCAATCAGTAAAAAATGATATAATTGGAGCTACAACAAATTACAGTGTTGTCAATAATTTAGTTTTATCAAATGGTTCATTTGATAGTTGTAGTGATTTATCTTTTGATTGTACAAGTACAATAATTGGAGGTTCATCAGTAACTGGGTCTACAGGAACAATTAGTTTTGATATACCAGAAGGGTATACTTTTAATACGGTAACTTGTACATCTTCGCCAAATTGTCCATCTCTACCTTTAGTAACAGGAAATAATGTAATACTTAGAATACCTTCAGGGTTGAGTGGAGGAGATGTAATGAATTATACAATTCAATTAACTAAAAACAGTATTTCTTGCGGAAATAATATCATTGAATTAAAAACACAAGATATTGTATACAATATTGCTTGTGCATCAGTTCCAGGTGGTTTTTGTAATTCTATTCAAGTAGAAACAGGTAATGCAATATATAATTATTCTATAAATCATCCAATATTAGAATTAACTAGCTTAAATGGTTCGTTAAACGGAAACAATTATAATGTGTCATTAACTGTTGCAAATACTGGAACTTTAAATCAATTAGCTACTAATCCAATAATAGTTGATTATTATTGTGCAGATACTCTTGGAAATCCAACAGGATCAATACTAGCAACCCAAACTTTTACAAGTTCGGTAAATGCAGGAAATTCTATAACAGAAAATTTTAGTTTTATTGCAACACCTTGTACTCCAAGTTCAACTATAGTTGGTGTTTTATCTACTTTAAATAATTGTGTTTGTTCAATTTCACAGTCACCAGTTATTTCATTAATAATAGCAAATGATAATACTGGTATTTCGATTGATGGAGCAGTTGGCGGAACAGCATATGTTAATGTCTTAGATAATGATACTTTAAATGGGAATCCAGTTGTTGCTTCACAAGTAACAACAACATTTGTATCATCTACAAATCCAGGAATTACATTATCTGGAGTTGATGTATTAGTTGCAGCTGGAACACCGGCAGGAAATTATAGTTTAACATATCAAATTTGTGAGAATGGAAATTTAAGTAATTGTGATACTGCAATTGTTTCCTTTTGTGTAACTACCGCACCAAGCATCGGAACAATAACACAACCAACGTGTACTCTAGCAACAGGATCTATAGAATTAACAGGATTGCCATCAGGAAACTGGACAATCAACCCAGGAAATATTACAGGAAATACAGCTACAACAACAATTTTAGGATTAGC
>JAYTNO010000142.1:0-3838 GCA_043748275.1 Flavobacterium sp.
AGCAACACATCTTCATATCCTACTTTTTGCAAAACGGCATATACATTTTTTATTCCTTCGGCATCTTTTACTGATGCGCCACCAAATTTGAATATTCTCATAGTCTGATTAATTTTATTTTTTCACCGCATAGATTCATAGATTTTTATAATTTACAAAGATGATTTGCTTTATTTTAACAGGCTATAGCTATGTTTTAAAAATTTAGTTTCTATGATTCTATTTGGTTTTAGTGATTATTTTAATTTAAATATTTTGATTAATTGAATTTGCATTTTTTATTATCCAAAAACTTTCAATGATATAGTTGACTTCGATTTTTTAATTTTTTTAATACTTTAAAACGATATATCAATATGCATTTCCTTATTTGATTTAAAAACTTTTAACACAGATTTCACGAATTTACACAAATTAAATCTTGAAAATTCGTGAAATCTGTGTTGAAAATATCACATCAATAAAGCTTTGAGCCAAGTATTGTCTATTTTTTATACATTTAAATCTCCCACTTGATTGATATTTAAAAAAGTATTAATTCCTTTTTCATCCATTTGAGCAACACGCCAATCTTCTAGAACTCTTGCACCCGATTTTTTATAAAATTCAATCGCTGGCGTATTCCAATCGAGAACTGCCCATTCTATTCTGCGAACGCCGTCTTTTTTGCCTTGAGCAATAATTTCAGAATACAAAGCAAATCCCAAACCAGAACCTCGCATTTTTTCTTTTACAATCAAGTCTTCTAGGTGAATGGTTTTTCCTTTCCAGGTAGAATAGCGGTAATAATATAATGCAATGCCAACTATCTCGTGGTTTTCTTCTGCTATAAAAGTATAAAACAAAGGGGTTTCGCCAAAACCATCACGCTCTAAATCATCGACTGTAACTTCTACCGCATCGGGTTCGTTTTCAAAAGTAGCGAGTTCTTGAATCAATTCTAAAACGGCTGGCATATCTTTTTTTAGACCTTTTCTGATTTTCATTTTTGAAATATTTTAACAAATATACAAATCCGATAAACTATCACACAAAAATCCTTTGAATTTCACAAAAAATACGATATTTGCAAAATAACTACAACGATTTCGTAATGGAACAACGCAACAAAACACTTGGTGAATTTATTATTGAAAACCAAAACGCTTTTCAATACTCTTCGGGAGAATTATCTCGCATTATCAACTCGATTAGATTGGCTGCCAAAGTGGTCAATTATAAAGTAAACAAAGCCGGATTGGTCGATATTGTTGGTGCGGCTGGCGAACAAAACATTCAAGGTGAAGACCAACAAAAACTAGATGTTTATGCCAACGAAGTTTTTATTCAAACCTTGATTAATCGCGAAATTGTTTGCGGAATTGCTTCTGAAGAAAACGACGATTTTATTACCGTACAAGGTTCAGACAATAGTCATAACAACAAATATATTGTTTTGATGGATCCACTTGATGGTTCGTCAAATATAGATGTGAATGTTTCTGTAGGAACTATTTTCTCGGTTTTTAGAAGAGTAACTCCTGTAGGAACACCTGTTACTCTCGAAGATTTTTTGCAACCAGGCATCAATCAAGTTGCTGCAGGTTATGTCATTTATGGCACCTCAACAATGTTGGTTTATACAACTGGACACGGCGTAAATGGTTTTACTTTAAACCCAGCGATTGGTACTTTTTATCTTTCGCACCCAAATATGAAATTCTCTAAAGATGGTACCATTTACTCCATCAACGAAGGAAATTATGTTCATTTCCCGCAAGGAGTGAAAGATTATATCAAATATTGTCAGCTAGAAGAAGGCGACAGACCTTATACTTCGCGCTACATTGGTAGTTTGGTTTCTGATATTCATAGAAATATGATCAAAGGCGGCATTTATATTTATCCAACCAGCTCAAAAGCACCAAAAGGAAAACTGCGTTTGCTGTATGAATGCAACCCAATGGCATTTATTGTTGAGCAAGCTGGCGGAAAAGCTTCTGATGGTTTTGGTCGTATTATGGAAATACAAGCAACCGAATTACACCAACGTGTACCGTTCTTTTGTGGCAGTTATAATATGGTTGAAAAAGCCGAAGACTTTATGCGATTGGCAAAATTGAGTAAGTATTAGCAAAAAAATTTACCACATAGAAACATCGTTTACACTGCTTTTTTGAAAATGCTTTGCATTATTAGAATGAACCTATTGGTTAAAAAAAGTTTAATTGAAATTTACCGCAGATTCTCAGATTATTTATAAAAAATCTGAGAATCTGCGGTCTTTTTTTGTGTAAAGCCTTATGAATTATGGTTTTGGCAAACTTGTTTTAAAAAAATTAAAACACACTTCATCGGAAATACAACTACACTTATCGAGTATTTTTTATAATGCATTGTTAGCTATTATTTTAACACTAATTTTAGTAGCAAAATAAAGTGATTGTTTTCGTCTCATAAAAAATAGGAGCGAGAAAAAAACCAATAATTTAACAGATACATTATGAAAAATCTTTACGCCTTTTTAGTCCTTGTTTTTTGCTCGTTTATTAGCAATGCTCAGATTGTGAATATTCCTGATGCAAATTTTAAGAATATTTTAGTAAATACTCTTTGTGTTGATTCCGATAATGACTATATCGGAGATGATGTGGTAGATGTAAATGGTGATGGTGAAATTCAAGTAAGTGAAGCTTTGATGGTCAATAGTTTAAGAATTTCTGGTGGAAATTTTACAAATGTGACAGGTATTGAAGCTTTTGTAAATTTAACAACATTAATTTATAGTTCTAATTATAATTTAAATTCTTTAGATGTTTCAAATTTATTGAATTTAAGGCACCTTTATTGTCCTTATACTAACTTAAATTCTATAAATGTGTCGAATTTGGTAAGTCTTGAATCTTTTGATTGTAGTGGCAATAATTTAATTGCTTTAGATGTTTCAAGTTTAGTAAATTTAAAGTCATTGGATTGTAGTCATAATGAATTAAATTCTATTAATATTTCAAATTTATTGAATTTAACGTTGTTGGATTGTAGTTACAATTACAACTTAAACTCAATTAATGTTTCAACTTTAGTGAATCTTGAATCTCTAAATTGTAGTGACAATAATTTAAGTGCTTTAGATGTTTCAACTTTAGTAAGTTTAAAGTTTTTGGATTGTGGAAATACTCAAGAACGTGGAAATTTATATCCAATGGGAACAAACCATTTAAGTACTTTAAATGTTTCAAATTGTATTAATTTGGAATCTTTAACTTGTCCTCACAATCAAATGACAGAATTAGATGTTACAAATTCAAACAAATTACATATTGTTAAAGCAGGTTATAATTTATTTACAACTCTTGACTTTAGTAATTATGAATATGATCCGAATTCTTATCAAAATGGAGAAACATTTTACGAACTTTGGCATAATCCTAATCTCATTAGTGTTAATTTTAAAAATGGAGCACCTATAATTGTAAATCCTGACTGTTGTGATCAAAATCAAAGATTTTTTAATGTTATAAATTGTGATAACCTTCAATTCGTTTGTTGTGATGAATTTAATCTAAACGAAATTAGTGGTGGAGTTAATGCTCAAATCAACTCCTATTGCTCCTTCAATCCCGGCGGAAATTACAACACCATTACAGGAACATTTTCTCTAGACAATGACAACAATGGTTGTGATGCTAATGATTTTCATTTTTCTAACATTAAAATTAAATTAAGCAACAATTTGCTAACAGGTGCAACATTTACAAACACTTCTGGTAAATATACATTTTTTACTCAAGAAGGAAACTTTGAAATCACTCCTGTTTTTGAGAACTTTAATTATTTTGAAAATCCATATTTTACAATT
>JAYTNO010000143.1:0-3836 GCA_043748275.1 Flavobacterium sp.
ATATTTAATTAGATTTGCAAAGTACAAAATTTTCGGTATCACAGCTACCGTAGGTTTAGTTCAACAGCGGTTTGCAAAAATTGGGGTTTTGGTCTTGAACTTATACATTGTTTTGTACTTTTGTGGTCAGTGATTAATCGAAGTTCGGGCTAACCAAATCCCCAACTTCTGCAAGCCACGAGACGTTAGGTGATAACGTTTTTGAACACCGGAAAATTCAAGAACTATAATTTTAAATTCATATATTTAACCAATCAAAAAAAAAGTTTGTCAGAAGATTCTAAAACGATAGAAATATCTAAACCTAAAAATATTCCAAAAATAACAAATCATGATTTACTATATGGTAAATCAATATCTCCTATGCAACGTATAGCAGTTATGGACGATGAAGAATTTGAAGAAATAGTAGAAGAATGGGCTTACGAATATTTATCATCTAAATACGAAAGTGTAAGAAGATGTGGAGGAGCTGGCGATATGGGAAGAGATGTTATAGGTTGGATTAATTTGAGTCAAAGCAAATGGGATAATTACCAATGTAAACATTATGGAAAAAAACTAACTCCTAGTAATTTTTATGTCGAGCTTGGGAAATTATGCTATTATACATATAAAAAGGAAATTACTATTCCTCAAAACTATTATATTGTCAGTCAAGAAGGAGTTGGTACTAAATTAGGTAATATGCTTGATGACTCAACAAAATTAAAACAAGCCTTAATTGATAATTGGGATAAGAATGTTAAGGAATTTATCACTGCTAAAGGAACTGGTGAAATTTTATTAGAAGGAGAGTTTAAGGATTATGTTGAAAATTTTGATTTTTCTATAATAAAACCTATTGAACCAACAGAATTAATTGAACAACATAGTAAAACTAGTTATCATTTATATCATTTTGGAGGCGTTATTAAAAAATATAGAATTGACACAACTGTTCCAGAAATTGGCGATTCTGAAAGAGAAATGAGATATATTAAACAACTTTTAATTGCATATAGCGAGGAAGTTACTTCTAAAATAAATTCAATAGAAGATTTAACTAATTACGGAACTTACAAGGTACATTTTGATATTCAAAGAAAAAATTTTTATTCCGTTGAAACTCTCAAACAATTTGAGAGAGATAACTTACCTTCTGATTCAAAAGCATTTGAAGAATTAAAAGACGAAATTTTTTCATCAGTTTATTCTAAAATTCTTCTAGTCCATGAAAATGCATTCAAAAAAATGCTAAGTGTACTAGAACATAGTTCATTATTAAATATTACTGCAAATCCATTAACTGTAACTATAAGCCTTCAAGACCAGCAAGGAGTTTGTCATCATTTAGTTAACGAAAATAGGCTATCATGGAAAGAATAGAAAACATTTTTGAAACAAGAAATACCAATGTTTTTAATTCTCCATTAGAGATTGGATTTAGGATACTTTTTATTCTTCAAGGAATTTTCCCTAAAGAAATTGATTTAAATAGATTAGTTATTTACGATTATTTTTTACTTAATTCTGCTGATTTTCCAAATGGTCCAAAAAGTTTGCACCCACCAATTCCTCATAGATCTTCACAAATAATTATAAAACCATTAATTATAAAAGAAGCAATTGCCCTAATGAGAAGCAAAGAATTAATAGAAATTATTTTTTCTGTTGAGGGAATAAAATATAAAGCTAATGATTTGACATCGAAATTTATTGAGCTACAAGAAAGCGAATACTCCAATAAACTAGTAGAATTAAGTAATTGGATAAGTTTACAATTTGGAGAATACGACGATGAAAAATTAAAAATATTGGTAGAAAATAATATTCCAAATTGGGGGAACGAATTTATTTATGAATCACTTATTAGAGAATAAATGAAACAAAGAATTCACATAGAACGATTGATAGTAACTGGTATTGGATTAAATGATGCTTCATTAAGATTTGACAAAGGAGTAAATTTAATAATTGGTTCATCAGATACAGGAAAATCATATATTTTTCAATGTATAGATTATTTGCTTGGTGGTGGTAATGTTCCTAAAATTATTCCCGAAGCCAGTGGTTATTCTGATGCGTATTTACAAATTAAAACAAGTAACGATGAAGTTTTTACAATACATAGAAATTTAAAAACTATCTCAAAAGCAAGCGTTACAGAAACTGTTTTTGAAAAATATAGCACTTCAAGTAAAAGACAATTAGGCACACAAAATGACACTTTAGAAGGCGAAAATATATCTGAATTTTTATTAAAATTAATTGGTATTGAAAATGTAAAAATTAAGACCAATGCTTCAGATAAAACAAAAAAATTAAGTTTTAGAGATATTGCACGTTTATCATTAATCGATGAAAGTAGAATTATAACAGAAGAATCGCCAGTTTATACTTCGGCTAATAATTTTTATGAATTGACAGGTGAAAAATCAGCTTTTAAATATTTATTAACTGAAAATTTTGATAATGATTTAATTGAAAAAGAAGATAAAAAAGTTTTTGAAAGCAGAATCAAAGGTAAATTAGAATTTATTGAATCATTATTACTTTCAAAGAATAATAAAATTGAAACATTGCAAAGTTCAGTTACTAGTCTAACTTCAGAAGAAATAAATGAACGAATATTATCATTATTAGAAAAATTAGAATCATCTTCAAATAATATTGAAAAGATAACTCTTGAAAGAGAAAATAGTTTCAACGAATTGCATAAATTAAAGTCGTCAAATCTTCAAAACAGAGAGCTTTTAAAAAGATTTTATTTATTAGCTGAACATTATAAGAACGACATAAATAGATTAAATTTTATACTAGAAGGTAAATTTTTGTTTGAACAGTTGATAACAAAAGATTGTCCAATATGTGGAACAAATATGGACGAAAATCATTTAAAATGTTTGGCAGAAAAAGTTGAAAACAAAAGTATTTCAGAATCGATAAAAATTGAAAGTCAAAAAATTGAAATCAAATTAAACGATTTAAATGCAACAATAAAGTCAACTGAACTAGACAAGAATTTAAATATATTGTTGATTTCTTCTCTTGAAGATAAATTAGCAACACTAAATAAAAACTTAAATACTGAATTGATTCCTTTACAAGAAAATTTCAAAAATGAAATTAATCAATTAATGAGTTATAACAAAGTTGAACAGGAAATACTAAATGCAAAAAACGATATAACAAATCTTCATTCCGACAAAGATTTATTAGATAGAGAGCTAAAATCAAAACCTAAATTTGAAGAACCTAAAATTGAACTAAATTATTCAGTTTTAAAATTATTCTCCGAACATGTGGAAAAATTTTTACGAGCATGGAATTTTCCTGGCTTGTCAACAGTTGAATTCGATAAAACTCATAAAGTATTTGATTTGATAATTTCTAATAGAGGAAGAAATAGTCATGGTAAAGGTGTTAGAGCTATATCCTACTCGGCTTTCATATTTGGACTTTTAGATTATTGTATTGAAAAATCAAAACCACATTCTGGATTTATTGTATTAGATTCTCCTTTAACAACCTATCATAATAATCAAAAACCACAATCTGGTGATGAAGTAAGTTTAGATATGCAAGATGCTTTTTTTAAAGATTTAACAAATATTAATGAAAGCCGACAAATTATTATTTTAGATAATAAAATGCCAAATCAAAATTTAATAAATAATTTTAACCTAATTAAATTTTCTAATGATAGCAATAGAAAAGGCTTTTTCCCTAGTTAAATCATTAGATGAAGAACGCCATCACCTAACAGCTAGAGTTTCGTTGGGCTTGAAAAGCCAACAATGAAACTCCGGTTGAACGGAACCGTCAATTTTATCACCTCTATGGGGTTATCGTAA
>JAYTNO010000144.1:0-22767 GCA_043748275.1 Flavobacterium sp.
TTGCATATTAAACGTTCTGATGATGGCAAAAGGGGTATTCAAAACCACATCGGCTTGACTGGTATTGGTAACATACCGACTGGCATCCAACAGATTAATCGGTCGGGTACTTTTTTTGAAATCACCGCGAATGCCTCCAATACAAAGGGTAACGATAAACAAAAAAAAGACGGTAGATACTCCAAAATAATGATAGCCCACTTGAGGTCGACTTACCTGCACGCGTACTTTTTTATAACAATACACCCATAAGGCAGCACAGACAATAAACAAAACAAACACATGCCAATAATGTACTAGAAAGCTTAAAAACAAAGCGGTTTTATTGGTTTCGTGGTTTAAGGAATCCATCACCGCGATGGTCGTTCTATTAAAAGTAAATTTATAATAAATCAAATCCACAAAATTGGTGGCATACGCAATCAAATTGGTCCCAAAATACAAGTAAAACAAGAACCTTTGAAAGCCTTTGTGGGTATTTTTCAATAAAGGCAATACCGAAAGTAAAATAAACAAACTGTTGACATAAAGTATGGCGGTCGTGTCAAAAGCCAAGGCATGATAACACAGTTTGAAAAAAGTAGGCACTGATTCTACATGCAATAATTTGTAATTATACGTAAAAAAAAGTACCCTAGCTATAAAATAAAAAACATAAGCAAGTAAAATTCTATAAAACAACACCTTATATTCATTTAGCCGAAAATGTCTTTGCATGGATAACCTCAATTTTAAAACACAAAATTACAACATGTTGTCGCAATTTTTATAATAATGAAAAATAAATATTGCAAGTACGTTTTATATTAATTAATTTGCATTAAAATTAGAACCTTTCCGATGACAACAATTACCCGTTTATTTGATTTTCCTTACTATCAATTAGAAAAATTTCCTATCGCTGATGCACTCGTCACCAAGCAGGATGGAGTATGGGTAAAAACGTCTACACAAGAATATGTTGATAAAGCCAACACCATTTCGAGAGCGTTGTTGCGCATGGGCATTCAAAAAAACGATAAAATTGCTATCATCTCTTCTAATAACAGAACCGAATGGCATATAATGGATGTTGGCATCCTACAAACTGGTGCTCAAAACGTACCCATTTACCCCACGATTTCTGAAGACGATTACGAATACATCCTCAACCATTCTGAAGCCAAATACTGTTTTGTATCAGACGAAGAGGTGTTGCGAAAAGTAAGCCTTATACAACACAACGTACCTCATCTCAAAGAAGTGTATGCTTTCAACCACATAGAAAATTGCAAAAACTGGTCGGAATTAGTAGCTTTAGGTGCCGATACCAGCAATCAAAACGAAGTAGAAGAACGAAAAAACAGTGTACAACCACTTGATTTAGCTACTATCATTTATACCTCAGGAACCACAGGTAGACCGAAAGGGGTGATGTTGTCGCATAACAATATTGTCTCCAATGTATTGGATAGTGCCAACCGCATTCCGTTTGAAGAAGGCAAAAGCCGTGCTTTGAGTTTCTTGCCTATTTGCCATATCTACGAACGTATGGTGACCTATATTTATCAGTATTATGGTGTGGCCATTTATTTCGGAGAATCCATAGAGAAAATCAGTGAGAACATCAAAGAAGTTCATCCTACCGTAATGACAGGTGTACCACGCTTGATTGAAAAAGTATACGAGAAAATAATTGCCAAAGGCTCTGAACTTACCGGTATCAAAAGAAAGTTGTTCTTTTGGGCTATTGACTTAGGACTGCGGTACGAACCGGATGGTGCCAATGGTTTTTGGTATGAGTTACAATTAAAAATCGCCCGCAAACTTATTTTCAGCAAATGGAAAGAAGGTTTGGGAGGAAGACTGGATTTGATTGTCAACGGAAGTGCTGCCCTACAACCGCGCTTGGCTCGTATTTTTGCAGCAGCTGAAATCCCTGTGATGGAAGGCTACGGCTTGTCTGAAACCTCACCGGTGATCTCGGTCAACGACCAACGCAACCACGGTTTCAAAATAGGGACTACGGGTAGAGTCATAGACAATGTTGAAGTAAAAATAGCTGCCGATGGTGAAATACTTGTCAAAGGACCCAACGTGATGATGGGGTATTATAAAGATGAAAAACTAACCAATGAAGCCATTGTCGATGGGTATTTTCATACCGGGGATATTGGGGAAATTGATAGCGACGGTTTCCTGAAAATAACCGACCGTAAGAAAGAAATGTTCAAAACCTCTGGAGGCAAATACATTGCACCACAAATCTTGGAAAATGCAATGAAACAATCGCGTTTTATTGAGCAAATCATGGTGATTGGCGACGGACAAAAGATGCCGGCTGCTTTTATCCAACCCAACTTTGAATTTGTCAAAGAATGGGCAAAACTCCACAACATTACCCTAGGTACTACCAATGAAGACATCATTGCCAATACAGAAGTCATTGCTCGAATCCAGCAAGAAGTGGATTTAATCAATGAGAAATTTGGCAACTGGGAGAAAATCAAACGGTTTGAACTCACTCCCGATTTATGGACTGTTCCAGCCGGACACCTTACCCCTACTATGAAATTGAAACGCAAAGTCGTACTTGAAAAATACCACGGCTTGTTTGAAAAAATATACAACTAACTTAATACTGATTCCTATGAAAATAAAATCGTTTGTAATTGTACTTGCTGCTGTAACATTATTTTCTAATTGTAAGGAAGCGCCCAAAACCGATACCATCCAAGAGCACTACCTGGACTTCTCGCAACGCGACGATCAGTTTACCGGTGGTATAAAAATGATTCCCATCACCACACCTGTCGGGAAGTTCAAAGTATGGACCAAAACCGTAGGGAACAATCCTAAAATAAAAGTCTTGCTGTTGCATGGTGGTCCGGGTGGTACCCACGAATTCTTCGAAAGCTTTGATGGGTATTTCCCGCAAGAAAGCATCGAATATATTTATTACGACCAATTGGGTTCGTATTATAGCGACCAACCCAACGACAATCGTTTGTGGACTACCGAACGCTTCGTAGAAGAAGTCGAACAAGTCCGCCAAGCCTTGCACCTCGACAACACCAATTTCTATTTGTTAGGACAATCTTGGGGAGGCATTTTGGCGATGGAATATGCTTTGAAATACCAAAAAAACCTCAAAGGACTCATCATTTCCAATATGATGGCAAGTGCGCCTGCTTATAACAAATATGCCCAAGACGTATTAGGTCCGCAATTGGATCCTAAAATATTACAAGAGATTCAAACCATCGAAAAGAATAATGATTTTGCCAACCCACGGTATAGCGAATTGTTGTTCCAACATTATTATACCCAACACATTTTGAGACGCCCATTGGCCGATTGGCCGGAGTCGATTACTAGAGCTTTCAAACATTTGAATCCGAATGTCTATGTGTTTATGCAAGGACAAAGCGAATTTGGGATTACCGGAAACGCAACCCTAAAAAACTGGGATGTAACTGCCCGACTCAAAACGCTTACGGTGCCTACTTTGGCTATTGGCTCTAAATACGATACTATGGACCCAGAACATATGAAGTGGATTGCGAATGAAGTACAAAACGGTCGTTTCTTGTTTTGTCCTAACGGAAGCCATTGTTCACAGTATGACGACCAAAAGACCTATTTCCCTGGAGTGTTCCAATTTTTGAAAGACGTCGATAAAGGTGCTTTTCATCACTAAAAACATGCTATTGGTTTATTAACAGCTTCTCTTTAAAATAGTTAATAATTTTAACAATTGTTTAATCAGCCTGTTGCATTTATACCTACTTTTATTTGATTAACCCATTAAACAGTAAATTTATGAATGTAAAAAACTTTATTGTAGGCGGAATCGTGGGTGGTTTTGCCAATTTTCTATTGGGATGGCTCTTTTACGGCATCCTTTTTAAAGACATTTATCCCGAAAGTACGACCCCTAACTTTCTGTTCATTTTCTTAGGCTGTATGACCTATGGCTTTTTTGTTTCCTATATCTTTAATCAGTGGGCGAATATATCCCAAGTGATGGCAGGAGTAAAAGCAGGTGCGCTCATTGGGTTCTTTACGAGTTTGTATATGAACTTTTTTATGTATTCGAATAAAGAAGCCAACTATACCAACATCCTACTCGATGTAGCCATCTCTACCGTGATTAGTGCGGTGATTGGTGCTGCGGTTGCCGCTCTGAATGGTAAAATAAAGCAAGCCTAAACCTTACCTCTATTTCCTAAAACACCCCCAAAAGCATGCTGCCTTTGGGGGTGTTTTTTGTATTCTAGTTATGATGATATTACCAAATCACGACCCGCAACGAATCGGGTTGGTACATTGGAGCTCCTTTAGGAATCTGAAAGGTTTTTTGAAAATCGGTACTGTTGGCCAAAGGTCCGTTGATACGAAACTGTGCCGGTGCATGCACATCGACCATCACTTGTTGCATCAACGCTTCTTTATTGGCATTGACCATCCACGCAAACGCATACGAAAGGAAGTAGCGCTCGCTAGGGTTCAACCCACTTATTTTTTGGTTGTCTTGAAACTGTTTGGTTTTCTTAAACGCCTCATATCCCATTACCACACCACCCAAATCGGCAATGTTCTCGCCTTGTGTGGCATCGCCATTGACAAACTTCTTATCGACTACTTCAAATTTGTTGAACTGGTCTACTATCAATTTGGTTTTGGCTTTGAACTTGCTCAGGTCTTCGGGTGTCCACCAATTGTTCAGGTTTCCCTTTTCATCATATTGACTTCCTTGGTCGTCAAAACCGTGGGTAATTTCGTGTCCGAAGGTTGAACCCCCAATAATGCCATACAATACGGCATCATCCGGCATACGTCCTTCATAACCTGGTACCAATATGTTGCACGCTGGTACACAAATTTCGTTGTTGCTTGGGTTGTAATAGGCGTTGTAGGTTTGCGGAAACATACTCCATTCGGTACGGTCTACCGGTTTGCCAAACTTTTCAACATCATACTTGTACTGCCATTGGTTCACCGCCATTACGTTGGTGCAATAGGACGCTCTGCTGATGGTAATGCTACTCAAGTCTTTCCACTTGTCGGGATAGCCCACTTTCTTCACTACTTTATTCAGTTTCGATAAGGCTTTTTGCTTGGTCACTTCACTCATCCAATCGAGTTTTTTGATGCGTTCGGCATAGACGTCACGGATGTTGTTGCCTATTTCCAACAACTTTTCTTTGGAACCTTTAGGTAAATATTCGTCGATGTACACCTGTCCGATAAGTTCACCCAATGAATTGTCGGTTTGTTCGACCACTTTTTTCCAACGGGGTTTTTGAATTTTCACTCCATTCATCACGGTTGCATAAAAAGCAAAGTTTTGTTTTTCGATATCCGAACTCAAATACGAAGCATAGGTATTCATCAAATCCCACTGTAGGTAGGTTTTCCAATCGGCAATAGGGTACGATTTTATAACGTTGTTGAGTGCCACATAAAACTCGGGTTGTCCTACAATCACGGTATCGGCATTTTTGACATGCATCTCGGTCAATAAGCCTTTCCAATTGATGTTGGGTGTTAGCGCATTGAGTTGTGCGATACTTTTCTTGTTGTAATTCTTTATAGGATCTCGCATGGCTTCTAGTTTGCGAGACGCTTTGGCCAAGTCGGTTTCTAGTTTTAGAATCACGGCTGCTTTTTGTGTGGCAACGGCAGCAGGATCGCCAGCCAAAGTGAACATCTTTTGCAAGTGTTTGCTGTATTCCTGACGGATGGTTACGGTTTCGGGATCGGTATTGAAATAGTAATCGCGTTCGCCTAAGCCCAAACCGCCTTGGTGCAAGAATAGTGCATTTTTGGAACTGATTTTGTCGTCTTGACCTACATAAAAACTAAAGGCAGGCGAACACCCTATGGTGTGCAAGTAGCCCATGGTTTTTAGCAAAGTAGGGATATCGGTAATGGCATCAATGCGAGCGAACTCTTTTTTAAGCGGACTGATCCCCGCTTTGTTGATGGCCACCGTATCGAGACCTGAGGCATAGAAATCGCCAATTTTTTGTTTGTTGCTTCCTTTGGCGGCGTCTGTTTCTTTTGCTGATTTCTCGCAAATCGATTTGATTTGGTTGTTGATGGTGTCTTGTATGGTTCTGAAAATACCATTGCTTTTCTCGGTAGCCGGAATGGGGTTTTGTTTGAACCAACCGCCATTGGCATAATTAAAAAAGTCGGTACTGGCACTTACGGTGGTATCCCGATGGGTGACTAATGGGTCGCTAAAAGCGGTTTCTTTTTTGGCACAACTGATGCTGGTCAGGGCAATGAGTAGGCCTGCTCCTATTTTTTGAATTCCATTCATTGTTTTTTGATTTTTAGTAGCACAAAAATAGGATTTTTTTTCGAATAAAGCTGTTTACTCTCAGGGTAGGTTTTCTACATCATGCCCAACTGTTAATTGTTGCTACACTACCTTATTTTGAAGAGGGTTTTATCTTTTATTTTTATAGAAAGTGACTATAAAAATACCTAAACTATATATTAAACGGGTTAGGAAGTGTTTTGTTTCTAGATATACGTTGTGTTCATCTGCAAATAATCATTTTCGTTCTTCTATTACAAACGATTCTAAAAATTGGGAGTACAAGTAAGGCAATCAGAATAGGAACCCTTTGTAGTAATAAAAATAAGATGCTTTTTTATTCATGTAACTCCACCCCCACACGCTAAAACTCCTCTTTTGCTTTGGCTAATAAGAGTGCATTAAAAAAACTTTTGGGATACATATATTTTTTGCCTACTCGTGTGGTTGGAATCATTTTTTCTTTGCGCAAGCGGTACAAGGTACTGTCGCTAATGTGAAACTGTTGCTTGACATCGGCGCTGTCGAGCCATTCTTCTTTGTTGTACTCGCCTAATACTTGGTGGAGCAGCGCTTTGATCACCGCTACTTCTTGTTGCAATTTCTTGATGCTCTGACTCATAAAACCACGCCTTTTCAATTTTAACGAAAAAAAACTTCCATTATTTTGTTTGACGCCCTCTTTTACAAAAAAAAACCCGACTTTCATCGGGAGTTTTTAAAAAACCTAAATAGCAATGACAATGGCAATGGCAAAACACAAGACTCATCATTAACAAACCGTCTGTTCGAGTGTTTTTTAGAAGAAGTCCTTTTGGGGACGATTCTAAAAAATGTATCGAGAACCGTTTTTTAAAAAGCAATGGCAATGACAAAAAGCATCACGCATCATTCATCACTCATCTACACCACCACGACACTGCCCAAGTAAACGCTTGTGGCATACTTCTTCTCGTCGCTTGAAGCAAAAGTAGCCCAAACCTGTACCGTTAATCCTGTAAAAAAAGTAGGTACAATCATAGCGCCATTCCCCTTATCACGGGTGTTGACCAACAAAGAATAGACAATTGTTTTTGAAATCGGCTCGTAAATCGCCACCACAAAAGCATCCGATGCCAAGGCTTCCCCTTGACCCGAATTATCAGCCCATGTAAAATTCACGGTATTGGCAGCAGTCGATGCCAATGTTGCCGCTTCAATTCCAATCAAATCGCCTTTCGAAATTTGCACTTTGTTGTATACCATCGAATACACCGGATCGTTAAACACCATCGCCTCTTTCATATGATACGACATCGCCTGGTTCAACCGGGTTTTCTCCCCTCCATTGCTACCATAATACCGACTCAATATCGGATATAACGGATTTAGAAATGTGATCACCGTACTGAACTTTAACCGTTGCAACAATTGTGTGCTGGTTGCCGCACGACCTGATTTTCTAGGTAAACTTCGCATTACCTCTTTGCCTCGCCAACTTGCTCCTACAACTGGACCTACTTTTCCAGAAAAAGCACCCAAGATACCCTTATTGTATGTACCCATTTTTTTTAAAATTTAAAGTTAAACATTGATTTTTGTAGCGCTACAAAAGAATAACGCCAACGAAAGCACCAACGTATAACAAACTCAATTCCTGACGGGTTTTGACTGGTTTTGACCGGTTTTGACTGGTTTTGACTGGTTTTGACTGCAAAAATAGGCCGTTTTTCGAGTTTTGTTCGGTACTGCTTCGGGATTTGTTCGGTAGCGGTGCGGTAAATAGGGTGTTCTTCCGAACAAACCCCGAAGAAAACCCGAACCAAAGGAACCTTACCCTACTGGGAGTAGCCTAAAAGACAATGCCCAAAAGACACCCATTTGTACCGTTATTGGGGCAACGTTGCTTTCCTTTCCCCTACAAAAAAGGCTCGGTCAAGTGGTGCTTGAATGAAAACAACACCAGGCCTACTTTTGATTTGATTTGAAAAACGTAAAGTGTAAAAAACAGACCGCAGATTCGCAGATTACTTTTAGAAAAAGAAACGTATACAACTAAACACCTTACCCGTTTCAAAAACCTGTCAGGAGTCTTACTATCTAATAATTGTCTGTCCTACAAAAAAGGCTCGGTCAAATGGTGTTTGAAAGAAAACAACACCAGGCCTACTTTTGATTTGATTTGGTAGCGGTCAAAAAGGGCGGCGCGATAGGATTCGATTGATTTTACCGAGAGGTGCATCAGGTCGGCCATTTGTTCGTAGGTGAGTTCTCTTTCGTCACAAACCAAGGTGAGAAAATCCAATTCGCGTTGCGAGAGGACGATGTTTTCTTTGGGAACAGCAGGGCTTGAGGTGTGGTTTCTGATGCGTTTGAGAATGTCGGTCACGTTGTTGCAGCCTATTTTGACGATGTTGTCGATGGCAAAGTGCAGCTCTTGCGCCGTGCAGTTTTTGTACAAAAACCCTCTGGCACCATAATGATAGGCTTCGTTGATGATGTGTTCGTCAAAATGCTGTGTGAGCAACAGGACTTTGTATTCGCCCTCTTTTTGTTCTAAGGCTTGCAGGACTTCAATCCCATTCATATGGGGCATCGAATAGTCTAAGATGTACATATCGGGTGGTGGTTGCAAGGGCAAGGCTTCCAGAAAATCCTCTCCATTGTCGAACTCATACAGCACTTCATAAGGACTTATTTTTTCTAACAACTCTTTCAATCCGTGGCGCACAATGGCGTGGTCGTCGATGAGGCAAAGGGTAATTTTTTCCATATTATAGCGGGTGTTCAGAAAGGGTGATGGTAGGCGACGTTGGCTTGCTTTTGTTGGAAACTCCTTGTTGTGAAACAGGGAGTTTTTTTGTAGAATTGTTAAATTATATTAGTAACAATACCTTATTATGTAAGATAATTCATTTTTTTTTAATGGTAACGTCTTGATTTTTATAAAAATACCCTTTTTTTTATTGTTCTTATTTTACAATTTTATACTTTAGCTAAAGTTCTCCGAAAGAGAGTTAAAAATACCACCACTTATATTGTTCAAATTAGTAATCTGATAGCCCCTTTGGGTTGTTGGAGTATTTCTATTTATTCCGTTTTTAAGGGTTAGCATTAACAATCTCCTTTATGCCAACCGATTTACGTTAAAAATTAATACCCATACTATTTATTCCTACAAAGGTTATCCCATTTTTTGAGTGGCTTTTGTATGAAAATTATTTTTAGTTTCAATAATCCTAAAATTTATAAATTATGTCAAGACAAGATGTATTAAATCAAGCACAATCGCAAAATGGAACTGTAGAGTCACCACCGGGCAGTAATAAAACGCCTTATGGTTTATGGTATGATCGTAAGCTAAATGGACAAAAATGGTGTGCCATGTTTGTAAGTTGGGTATTTCATCATGCTGGACATCCTTTGGGCGCTATACAAACAAAGAATGGTATACATCATTGCCAGTCGGCGCACAATTATTATAAGGAAAAAGGGCTTCTTACTGCAAATCCTGAACCTGGTGACCTTGTAATTTATGATTGGGAAGGCACTGGATATGCTGATCATATTGGCATTTTTATAAAATGGACTACTGCCGATAAAACGGCTATAGAAGCATGGGAAGGAAATACCTCCACTTCTAACAACAGTGATGGAGGACAAGTTATGAAACGTATTCGTTCACGCAACTTCATCAAATCTTTTATTAATCCGGGTGTTTATCCAACTGCTGTTGTTACTCCTGTTTCTACCTCTTTAGTTAAGGGTGCTAGAGGTTCGAAGGTTACCCAAATTCAGAAATGCCTATACGATATCGGGTATGCTGTAGAGATAGATGGTTGGTTTGGCAATCAGACCGAAACGATGCTAAAGGACTACCAAGCCAAAAACGCTATGTCGGTTACGGGTGTTGCTGATGGCGTGACCATCGGTGCGCTAATGGAAGATGCTCATGAACTAGCAGTAGCCAAATCAAAATTTGTATCGGGTAGTTATTTGCGTCGTGGTAATGTTGGTTTTATGGTCACCGAATTGCAACGGGCATTGAATGCAAAAGACACAAAATTGAAGTTGTCTATTACTGGAAATTTTGATTTAATTACGCTACAAGCTGTAAAGGCTTTTCAAACTAAGAATCTATTGGATTCTGATGGGATAGTTGGGCCAAAGACTTTTGGGAAGTTGGGGATTAGTTGATAAAAAATAAAACCTCGGTAGCCGAAAAGGGGATTATAGAGTAGGCAAAATTAAAATTTAGAAATTATGGCAATAAAATTATTAGATCAAAATGATTTTGGAAACAATGACTTGTTTTCTAACCTACAAGGAAACATTCTTAAAGGGCATGGTAGAGATTTTACTACCAATATCTTTGTTAAATTTGATAAAAGAAGAGAAAAAAGAGTATCAGAATGGATTGCAACTTTTGCTACAGATAAAGTAACTAGCTGTAAAAAACAACTAAAAGAAAATGAACTTTTTAAAAGAAATAAAGTATCGGGAGATGTGTTTTATGGTTTTTTAATTACCGCTTTGGGGTATCAATATCTAGGTAAAGAAACTACAGCTTTTGAAAACTCTTTTAAGAATGGTTTGAAGAATGCCGCCTTGAATGACCCATCAGTTTCTAAATGGGATGAAGGTTTTAGAGAAGAAATACACGCAATGATACTTATTGCAGATTTAGATAACGAAAAGCTAGGAAACATTTCTAGAGAAATTATTAAAGAACTCAACAGCTTCGCCAAAATTGTAACTATAGAATATGGCAACGCCATTCGAAACGAAAACAAAGACGGTATTGAACATTTTGGTTATGTAGATGGTGTGAGTCAACCTTTATTTTTTGAATATGAGTTAGATAAATACATTAAGCAAAACGGTGGTAAAGATAAGTTTGACCCTTCTGCCGATAAAAATTTAGTATTGGTTAATGACCCGTTGATAGACACACAGGAAGAGCAATTTAAAGACATAAAAGACGCTTTTGGTAGCTATTTTGTATTTAGAAAATTAGAACAAAACGTTAGAAAATTTAAAAAAGACGAACAAAAATTAGCAGATGAACTAAAACTCGATAAAGAAGATCGTGAAAGAGCAGGTGCTATGATTGTAGGGCGTTTTGAAGATGGTACACCTGTGCAGATTAGTGATGAGGATGGCATTATAGGAAGTGGTGCATTTAACAATTTTGATTACAATAATGACGATAATTCAAAATGTCCGTTTCATGCCCACATCAGAAAATCGAACCCAAGACGTAACGAAGGAGATAAAAATCATATTATGGCACGACGTGGTATTCCTTACGGATACAGAAATACACCTACCAATGTGGAACAAGATTTTCTTCAAATGCCAGAAGATGGTGTGGGATTGTTGTTTATGAGTTTTCAAAGTAGTATTGCCAATCAATTTGAGTTTATTCAAAACAATTGGGTAAATAATCCAACTTTTCCGAGTTTTGATACTATTCATCCTGATGGGATCGATCCTATTATAGGTCAAGACGGAAACAAAAATAGCAGTAAAGGAATGTTTCCTAAAGAATGGGGTGATACAAGTCCTGATAATTTGAAACCTGGAACTTTTGAATCGGCGGTAACAATGAAAGGAGGCGAATACTTTTTTGCTCCAAGTATACCTTTCTTGAAATCATTGTAACCTAAAAGATATGAAAAATTCAATAATTACACTCTTATTGTTTTGTACTTCGATGGTTTTTTGTCAAGAAAGAATAATCGACTGGCAAAGTTTAGAGAAAATCAATGATGTAAAAAAATTACTAGACCCAGTAAAGAATAAAACCTTTGCAACTTTTACAATCACTAACATCAATAAATTTCTGTACAAAGTAGAAATTAGTGGTAAAGGTTTTGATCTCGAAACACCCATACCCACAGAATTGCAAGCATTATTTAGATTAACACCTGACGAAAAAACAGCTATAACTAATAATGACAAAGTAGCTAAAGCAGCCAAAGATATTAAGAATCAGAACAATGTTATGTCTGATATTAGTGATGATATTAATACAAAATCAATTCTAAGAGGTACTAAAACTTCTATTAAAGAAAATCTTCTTAGAGCAAAAATTGCTGTTCTAAACCCTAAATGTAATGAATATTATAAAAAAGCAGCTGAACTTTCAGCAAGATTATTTAAACTAAAAGTTTTGAAAGTTGATTTTATAAATATTGCCCAGATGGATGATAATCCAACTGTAATAAAAAACAAAGTGCAAGATTTGGGATCTGTGCCATCCCCAGTTATTATTTTTGAAGATTTCTTAAAATTGTATGCAGATGTTGAACAAC
The DNA here is from genome assembly GCA_043748275.1 of Flavobacterium sp. Lineage (GTDB taxonomy): Bacteria > Bacteroidota > Bacteroidia > Flavobacteriales > Flavobacteriaceae > Flavobacterium. The sequence goes on from JAYTNO010000144.1 coordinate 12,607, forward strand.
TTTATGATGAAGCAGAAAAATTAGCTATTGGTGAGGATTTGGTAAAAATTAAAGAAGCCATTGAAAAAATCGAAAAATCTTTTGAAGTTTTTAAGGAAGAAAATATTCTAAGTCTTTATAGTGAACTTACATTTTTGCAGAATGAACTAGTTGATAACAGTAATTTTATTGTTCAAGCTCCACCCATTCAAATGACTGGCGATTTTGTAGCATATAAATGCAAAATCACTCCCTCAAAAACAAATCTTCTAGGTGCTTATAGGAGTCCAGTTGAAATAAATTTTATTATTCCAAATAAAAGTGGTTTGAAAGTCGATTTTAGTGTTGGACCAACAGTCTCCCTTGGCAAAGGTGCCAAAGACGAAAAATATTTTCTAGAAGAAAGCACCACAATAGGCAAATCTTATTTAAGACAACGAGACAATAACAATGCTGGAGTGCCTGGTCTTGCCGCTATGATGCATATTTATGACAGAGTAGCTACAGAAACTGCAATTGGTGGATTATTTGGAGTAGGTGCAGGTTTTCAAAGTATTGAGGATGTAGACTTGAGTTTTTATCTTGGTGCAAGTATTATACTAGGTAAAAAACAAAAAGTAATGATTAATACAGGTTTAAGTTTCTTGAGAGTAGACCGACTTAAAGAAAAAGAATTTGAAGTAGGAAAAGAATATACAACCCAAGATTTTGTAATAAATGATGTAGTTGAAAAAGTTTTTAAACCCAGCTTTTTTATCTCCTTATCCTACAGTTTGGCAAAAAGAGTAGACAATTAATCTTTTTACGAAATAGATGTAATCACTGCAACAAAACAATCATTAATTATCACCTATACAAAAAATGAAACCAGAAAAAACCTCTTCCATAAATACTTTTTTAGAACTAGACTATTCCAAAAACAATAATAACAGCATTTGGTTAACCAATAGTTTAACACTCAGAAAAAGTATTGGCATATTGGGTATGGGTTTACCTTTTCTTCTGTTTTTATTTTTATTTATTGAAACAGGTTTATCTGAACCTTTGGAGTCAATTAGTCATTATTACTACACACGTGTTGCCAGTATTTTTGTAGCTATTTTGAGTATTCTTGCTACTTTCTTAATTATCTACAAAGGAAAAGAGCCTGTTGATTTTTACATCTCTCTTATAGCTGGACTTTTTGCGCTTTGCGTGGTATGCTTTCCCACTAGTAACATAACCGAAATTTGTTGTGATGCAAGTAAAAAGTACTCCGTTACTATTTTAAAAGTGAGTGCTTTTCGAAAAGGTTTTCATTATGCTTCAGCAGGTATCTTTTTAGGATGTTTGGCTTATATGTCTTTGTTTTTATTTACAAAATCTGACAAATCACCACAACAAAGAGGTTCTAAAAAAATAATTAGAAACCGCATTTATAGCGTTTGTGGTTTTCTAATGATTGGAGCCATTTTAGTTATTGGTGCTGGATTTTTTGAATTGATTTCAAAAACCTTTTATGATGACCATCAACTTACTTTTTGGATGGAAACAGTAGCCGTAGAAAGTTTTGGTTTTTCTTGGCTTATAAAAGGTGAAACTTTGTTTAAAGACTAATCGTAAAACATAGTTGCTAAAAATAATTACCCCAAATGTAGAAAACCGTAAAATAGATTATTTTACGGTTTTTATCTTTCTAGCCATCACTTAAAACTACGTATACTTAACTTTCATAACCGAAAATATTTGATACGTTTGGAAAATACAAAAAGCAACTCAAAATCAGATTAACTATACTATTATAAATGAACCACTTCACCATAGTTGTAGACAAATATAGCATTCTGGGATTTATTACCGGGTAGAAAAGATTTAAGAGGTGCCTATAACCCACGATTTGTTAGAGGGCATAGTTCCTTATTAAGCAACCATGCCTTTGGTATTGCATTTGATATTAATGTTGACTGGAACAAACTGGGTACGACACCAGCACTGGTAGGGCAAAAAGGCTCGGTACGTGAATTAGTCACGATAGCCCATAAAAATGGATTTTATTGGGGTGGTCATTTTAGCAGAAGAGATGGGATGCATTTTGAAATTGCCAAAATACTGTAATCACTCTAGTACGGTATTGGTTATTCTTAATAAAATGAAAATATATGTAAAAATCCCCATACATGGGGATTTTTTATATCCTTTTTTATCCTCACATTTGTTGGGTTATTAATAAAACAGCACAAAACTGGTGTTGACAACTTTAGGAAATAAGGTAGAAATAGGCTACTGTATATATTTTTAATTTCAGTTTTTATTAAAAAGCTTATTTAATTGTAGATAAAAAAATTAATAGTAGAATTACAAAATATTTTCACACAACAAAAACAAATAGTATTACTGTTTATAAGCATATTTTATTACTTTTGACGGATAGTGAATTTTACGATTGCATTATTTTTAAAAAATAAATGACCAAAGAAAATCAAATAGAAGAAAGCTTTATTACCAAGCTAACCGATTTAAAATACACTTATCGCACTGATATTCGCGATAGATTTTCGCTTGAAAAAAACTTTCGTGAGAAATTTGAAGCTCTGAACCGTGTACGTTTAAGTAACTCAGAGTTTGCAAGATTGCGTGATGAAATCATCACTCCTGATGTTTTTGCAGCGTCAAAAGTTTTACGTGAGAAAAATTATTTTCAACGCGAAGATGGAACTCCATTGCATTATACTTTAGTAAACATAAAAGATTGGTGTAAAAACGACTTTGAAGTTATCAATCAATTACGCATTAATACAGAAAATAGCAATCATCGTTATGATGTTGTTATTTTAATTAATGGTTTGCCAATTGTTCAAGTTGAATTAAAAGGTGTTGGCATTTCTCCAAGACAAGCCATGCAACAAATTGTGGATTATAAAAACGATGCAGGAAATGGTTATACCAATTCGCTCATGTGTTTTATGCAATTGTTTATTGTGAGCAACCAATACAACACGTATTACTTTGCTAATAATAAAAACCAACATTTTCAATTTAATGCAGATGAACAGTTTTTACCTGTAAATCAATTGGCAGATGAAAGCAATAAAAAAATCACCAATCTAGATTTATTTTCCGATAAGTTTTTGTCTAAATGCACTTTGGGCGAAATGATTAGCAAATACATGGTGCTTGTTGAAAGCGAACAAAAGCTTTTAGTGATGCGTCCTTATCAAATTTATGGTGTAAAAGCGATTGTAGATTGTATCAATCAAAACCGTGGCAATGGTTACATTTGGCATACAACAGGAAGCGGTAAAACCCTAACTTCTTTTAAAGCTTCTACTCTTTTAAAAGAAAATCCTGAAATTGAAAAATGCTTGTTTGTAGTAGATAGAAAAGATTTAGACCGACAAACACGAGAAGAATTCAATAAGTTTCAAGAAGGAAGCGTTGAAGAAAACACCAATACTGAAACGTTGGTAAGACGTTTATTGTCTTCTGATTATTCAGACAAAGTGATTGTTACTACTATTCAAAAATTGGGCAGAGCGCTTGACGATACTAAAAACTATAAAGAGCGATTAAAATATTTAAGCGAAAGTCGAATGGCTATTATTTTTGATGAATGCCATCGTTCACAATTTGGAGATAATCACAAAGCTATCAAAGAATTCTTTCCTAAAGCACAGTTATTTGGTTTTACAGGAACTCCAATTTTTGAGGATAATGCAACTTACATTGAAAGAAATGGTGAAGAAGCAAAGTATGTAGAAACGAAGGATGTTTTTGAAAAACAGTTGCACGCTTACACTATAACGCATGCTATTGAAGACAAAAATGTTTTACGCTTTCATATTGATTACTTCAAAGGAAAAGGTGATGCAAACCCAAAACCTGGAGAAGCTATTGCACAACAAGCAGTTGTAGATGCTATTTTAGAAAAACACGATGCTGCTACGAATCACAGAAAATTTAATGCGGTTTTAGCAACTTCTTCTATCAATAATGCCATTGAGTATTATCGATTATTTAAAATTACTCAACAGAAAAAGAAAGAAGTAGATGAAGATTTCATTCCACTAAACATTGCTTGTGTTTTTTCTCCACCTGCACCATTATTGGCTAAAGAAGGCGACCAAAAAAATTCTGAAGACATTAAACAATTGCAAGAAGATTTACATCAAGAGAAAGAAGACAACAAAGTAAATCCCGAAGAAAAAAAATTGGCACTAATTGAAATTATTGACGATTATAACAATCAATTTAAAACCAATCATAACATTAATGAGTTTGATGGATATTACCAAGATGTGCAATCTCGTATAAAAAACCAAAAATATAGCAACCGAGATTATGCTCACAAAAATAAAATAGACATTACCATTGTAGTAGATATGTTACTTACTGGTTTTGATTCTAAATTTTTGAATACGCTGTATGTAGATAAAAACTTAAAATACCACGGATTAATTCAAGCATTTTCTCGAACCAATCGTGTGTTAAATGATACCAAACCGTATGGCAATATTTTAGATTTCCGATCACAACAAGAGCAAGTTAATCAAGCAATTAAACTGTTTTCTGGAGAAAAATCAGAAGACAGAGCCATTAAAATTTGGATGGTGGAACCTGCTCCTGTGGTTATTGAAGAATACAAAAAAGCGGTAGAAGCTTTGGGTGCTTTTATGGAAGAAAATAACTTGGTTTACGAACCCGATGAAGTGTATAACTTGAGAGGAGACAGTGCCAAAATAGCTTTTGTAAAAAGCTTCAAAGAAGTACAACGACTAAAAACCCAATTAGACCAATACACCGATTTAGACGAAACGCAAAAAGAAGATATTGAAACCATTTTGCCTACTGAGCGTTTGCAATCGTTTAGGAGTTCCTATCTGGAAACCGCCAAACAGTTCAAAGTCATACAAGACAAAGAAGGCAACGATGCTCCCACTGACATACAACAATTGGATTTTGAATTTGTGTTGTTTGCCTCTTCGGTAATTGATTATGACTACATCATGAATTTGGTGGCAGACAACTTGCAAATGAAACCGTCTAAACAAAAAATGACGAAACACGAAATCATTAGTTTGTTGAGTGCTACTGCCAATATGATGGAAGAGCAAGAAGACTTAACCGATTACATTAATAGTTTAGATTGGAACACTGGGCAAGATGTAGTTAAATTACGCAAAGGCTATCAAGCTTTTAAAGACGAAAAGAATGATAAAATAGTAACAAAAATAGCTCAAGATCATGGTTTGCAAACCAATGATTTAAAAGCATTTGTAGCCAACATTATGAGCCGATTAATTTTTGACGGAGAAAAACTAACCGATTTATTAGAACCACTGGAATTAAATTGGAAAGAACGCAGTGTAAAAGAACAAGCCTTAATGACTGACATTATACCATTATTAAAAAAACAAGCCCAAGGGCGAGAAATATCTGGACTTACGGCTTATGAATAATCAAACAAATAGATTGATTCCTGAAATTCGTTTTCCTGAGTTTGTCCATGATTCTGAATGGGATGAAATGGTTTTAGACACACTAGGAAAAACAATTAGTGGACTAAGTGGAAAAAGTGGAGATGATTTTGGTGAGGGAAAACCATATGTAACTTATAAACAAGTTTTTGATAAAGCTTATGTTGATTTTTCTCAATGTGCTAAAGTTAAAATTAGTGATAATGAAAATCAAAATGAGCTTCAAAAGGGAGATGTATTATTTACAACTTCATCTGAAACACCTAATGAAGTCGGCTTTGCATCTGTTGTAATAAATTCTCCTAAAGAATCAACTTATTTAAATAGTTTTTGCTTTTCATTTAGACCTTATAATTTAGAGAATTTATTGCCTGAGTTTGCTCGATATTTATTTCATAGTCCAATTTACCGGAAATCGATAAGTGTTTTGGCTCAAGGAAGTACAAGATATAACATTTCAAAAGGTTCTTTTTTAAATTTAAAATTACCTCTACCTAAGACAACCGAACAACAAAAAATAGCCGATTTCCTTTTGGCACTAGATGAATTGCTAACTGCTTATAATGATAAACTAGAAACCTTAAAAACCTACAAACAAGGATTAATGCAAAATCTTTTTCCTCAAGAAGGAGAAATAGTGCCTAAGTTGAGGTTTAGGGAATTTGAGAAGGATGGGGAGTGGATTGAGAAAACTTTAGATTATTTAACAACTAAAATTAGTGACGGTATTCATACAACTCCAAATTATGATGTTGAAGGAGAATATTATTTTATTAATGGAAATAATTTGATTGATGGTAAAATTTGGGTTGATAAAAAAACAAAAAAAGTTTCAGAAGAAGAATATAAGAGGCACAAAAGAGATTTAAATGATTCGACAATATTACTTTCAATAAATGGAACTATTGGAAATATTGCAAAATATAATAATGAAAAAGTTGTTCTTGGGAAAAGTGCTTGTTACATAAATGTGGATAAAACTAAAATAGATAAGACTTTTGTAATTTATTTTATTCAAACTGATTTAATAAAAAGTTATTTTGAATCAGAATTAACGGGGTCAACCATTAAAAACCTTTCATTAAAATCAATTAAAGAAACTTTAATAAAAGTTCCTAACAAATCTGAGGAGCAACAAAGAATAGTGGAGACCCTTTCCTCCTTAGATGAATTAATCGCAGCACAAACCAACAAAATAGCCCATCTGAAAGCACATAAAAAAGGGTTGATGCAGGGGTTGTTTCCTAAAATAACTATTTAATATATGGCAACGATAAACGAAATAGCAGAAGAGTTAAAAGATACAAAGGAAAAAATAATCTTGGTTTATGCCTTTAATGCAACAGGAAAAACTCGGTTATCTGTTGAATACAAGAATATAACCAAAAACCCTAAAAATGATGCTCATTTAGGCGTATATTATAATGCCTATAGTGAGGATTTATTTGTTTGGGATAATGATGAAAGACATAACAATAAAAACATAAAACTAGATGTTGTACCAAGTTCCCTAAATCAATTTCATTCCTTATTGCTTGATACAGATATCTTAGAAGAAACATTGTCATTGTATCAACCTAGATATAGATTCAAATTAAATCTTTATGAGGGAGAAGACCGCGAAAAAGGTATTCTTTCTATCACATTTTTTTTGAGTGATGAAAATTCCAATCCTATAAAAATTTCTAGAGGTGAAGAGCGAATTTTTATATGGTGTTTCTTTGTAGCCTTATTTGAAACAGATTCTTGGGCAGGAGTTCAGGACGCTCATTTCTTTATAGACGATCCTGTATCGAGTATGGATGATCATAATATTTTTTTAACTGCCGAAGCAATTTCAAAGTTAATAGATGATTCTTTTCCAAAAAAGAAAATAATTGTTACAACACATCATATTGGTTTATTCTCAATATTATATGACATGCTTTGTAAAGGAGAGAAAAGTGATAAATACAAAAAGAACTCTAAGTTTTTCATGTTAAAACGACAAGATGAAGAATTAATGCTGAAGCCTTTTGGAAAAGAAGTTTTTCTATATCATTTGCATCTTCTTCAGGTTTTGTATGAAGCAAAAAAAGAATTATTTACATTTCATTTTGTACTACTTAGGCAGTTATTGGAAACTATTGCTTCATTTTTAGGTACAAGTCAGTTAAAGATTTTGCTTCAAGAAATCGGAGTGAAAGATCCAGAAAATACCATTTTAAAAATAAACTCTTTATCTCACAAGAATGTTTTTATACCTAAAGTAAGTGAGATGAATGAGGACGAAGCTAAGAGCTTCAATGAAGTATTTGATAAACTCATAGAAAAATACAATTTCAAATTTTAATTGAAAAATGACAAAAAAAGAACAAGACCAGTTAGGTAAAACCCTTTGGGATATAGCAGACAATTTGCGTGGTGCGATGAATCCCGATGATTTTCGGGATTATATGCTATCGTTTCTTTTTCTTAGATACTTATCTTCTAACTATGAAGAATCTGCAAAAAAAGAACTAGGAAGAGATTATCCACAATTAGCAGCAGATGACAAACGAAATGCTTTGAGTGTTTGGTATGATGCTAACGAAGCTGACATTATTGATTTTGAAAAACAAATGCGTAGAAAAGTGCATTATGTTATAGAACCTAAACATTTGTGGAGCAGTATTGCTGAAATGGCGCGTACTCAAAACGGTGATTTATTAGAGACCTTAATCAAAGGATTTGATTATATTGAAAACCAATCATTCGAAAATACATTTCAAGGATTATTTTCAGAAATCAATCTGAATTCTGAAAAATTAGGTAAAACTCATCCAGACAGAAATGCAAAACTCTGTGTTATCATTCAAAAAATTTCTGAAGGTTTTTCAGAATTCAACTCTAATGAAGATAAACTTGGAGATGCTTATGAATATTTAATTGGTCAATTTGCAGCAGGTTCAGGTAAAAAAGCTGGTGAATTTTATACACCACAACAAATATCCTCTATTCTATCGGAAATTGTAACTTTAGATAGTCAAGACCCAACTACTGGACCAAAACCAAAGCTAGAAAAAGTATTGGATTTTGCCTGTGGTTCGGGTTCGCTTTTGATCAATGTTAGAAACCGAATTAAGGATAATAAAGGCAGTGTTGGAAAAATATACGGTCAAGAAAAAAACATTACCACCTACAACTTAGCTCGTATGAACATGCTTTTAAATGGCATGAAAGACACCGAGTTTGAAATATTTCACGGCGATACGTTACTCAATCAATGGGACGAATTAAACGAAATGAATCCGGCGAAGAAAATTGAGTTTGATGCCATTGTTGCCAATCCACCTTTTAGTTTGCGTTGGGAACCTAACGAAGCGATGGGGGAAGATTTTCGTTTCAAGAGTTATGGTTTAGCTCCAAAGTCAGCAGCAGATTTTGCTTTTTTATTACACGGTTTTCACTTTTTAGGAAAAGAAGGAACAATGGCAATAATTTTACCTCATGGTGTTTTATTCCGTGGTGGTGCAGAAGAAAAAATTAGAACCAAATTATTAAAAGACAATAATATTGATACCGTTATTGGTTTACCATCTAATTTGTTTTATTCAACTGGAATTCCTGTTTGTATTTTAGTCCTTAAAAAGTGTAAAAAAGAAGATGATGTTTTGTTTATTAACGCAAGCGAAACCTATGATAAAGGTAAAAGACAAAACACACTAAGTGATAAACACTTTGAAGATATTATTTCAACGTACAAATACAGAAATGAAATTCCAAGATATTCTCGTAGAGTATCGATGGAAGAAATCGAGAAGCAAGGTCATAATTTGAATATTTCTCGTTATGTAAATACTTCAATAGATGAAGTTAAAATTGATTTGCGAGAAGTGAATTTAAAATTAGTCGATATAAATAAGAAGATAAAAGAAGCTACTGATAAGCATAATGAATTTTTGAAGGATTTGGGGTTGCCACAGATATAGGTAAATGGAAAAAATATTAGAAGAATATATTGATGAATTCAGAACAGAATTAGATGAGATTAAGTCAGATTATTTTAAGTTTGAATTTAATTTGTCACACTTGCCAGATGTAGTTGAATATACTAAAAATAGCAACATCAGAAAGCACGATAGGTTTGAGAAGATATTTGATACATTGGAAAATCTAAAAACAAATTGTCTGTATTGGTTTTCAGTAAACTCTAAAGAAGAAGCTAATAAATTAAAACATCTAATTAGTTATAATAAAAATTTCTTATGGAGTGAAGATAAAACAACCTGTCGTGCTTTACCTGCTGAAAACAATAACGAAAACACAACCGTAATATATGTTGGTGTTAGAAAAGGAAGCAAGGCAAAAAAACAAAAAAATACGAATATTTCAGGAAGAATGGTTCAACATTTGGGCTATTATAAAGAAGATAGAACACAAGGTTTGCAATTGGCTTATTATACAAGAGATTTAGACATTAACATGACACTTCATCTTTATTCCTTATATAATTGCCCTGATGAATATTTATACATATTAGAAAAAATATTTGCAAAAAAATTACAACCAATTTGTGGTAAACATTAAAAATAAATTATTTCGTTTTTAAAAGTATTTGTAATATGTATAATGCCTTATTTTTAATATGATACTATTAAATTATGAAAAAAATAAGTGATTTAAAAAAAGAATTAGGTGTTTATAATTATGATATTAATGGTTTCTTATATGCTTTCGATATAATCCTTTATAATAAAGATTATAATAC
>JAYTNO010000145.1:0-9956 GCA_043748275.1 Flavobacterium sp.
ATTAATCTGTTGGATGCCAGTCGGTATGTTACCAATACCAGTCAAGCCGATGTGGTTTTGAATACCCCTTTTGCCATCATCAGAACGTTTAATATGCAAAGTTTTAAAAAACAGCATTTTGTTGACGAAGCGACCATTACCCAATTGGTGCAACCCATCAAACAGTACCACAATCATCCGCCTACAAAACCCAATATTGTTATTTTTATCTTAGAAAGTTTTGCCAAAGAATACAATGGGGCGTTTAATAAAAACATGCCGATTGCCAACTATAAAAGTTATACTCCTTTTGTCGATTCGTTGGCCCAACACAGTATGATTTTTACCAATGCCTATGCTAATGGATATAAGTCCATACACGGAGTTTCCTCCGTATTGGCGGGAATTCCTTCGTTTAAAGATGCGTTTACCTCTTCTGCTTATTCCCAACAAAAAATAGAATCATTAGTTTCGACCTTAGAGAGTGAAGGTTACAGTACTTCTTTTTTTCACGGAGCTCCCAATGGTTCTATGGGATTTTTAGGCTTCGGAAACATATTGGGCATTCAAAAGTATTATGGCAAAACCGAATATAACAACGATGATGATTTTGATGGTGTGTGGGGCATTTGGGACGAACCTTTCTTTCAGTTTTTCAACAAAACTTTGAGTGCCAAAAAGCAACCGTTTATGGCAACCTTATTTTCGGTTTCCTCTCACGATCCGTATAAAGTACCAGAAAAATATGCCGCCAAATTTCCTAAAGGCGATATCAACATTCACGAGAGTATTGGTTACACCGACTTTGCTTTGCAACAGTTTTTTAAATCGGCACAAAAACAACCGTGGTTCAACAATACTATTTTTGTGTTGGTCGCCGATCATTGCAATACTATTTTTTACAAAGAATATACGCAAGAGTTGAACCGCAATACGGTTCCGATTTTGATTTACCAACCTCATAGTGCTTATGTAGGTGTGCATCAAGAATTGGCACAACAAATCGATATTTACCCCACACTTTTGGATATGATAGGGTACCCAAAACCATTTAGAAGTTGGGGAAGAAGCTTGATAGGAGATACTAAAATTCCGCCTTTTTCTATCAAATATTCTCAAAATGTGTATCAATATATGAGCGGTGATTATGTGTGTTGTTTTGATGGAACCAAAACAGTCGGTTTTTATCATAAAGACGATAAGAATTTAGAACACAACTTAATAGCCCACCGCACGCCAGAAATGAATCTGTTGGAGACCCGATGCAAAGCCTTTATACAAGATTATATGGCGCGTGTTATCGATAAAAAATTAACAGCAAATTAGATACAGTATCCCGTAACTTTGCATTACAATTTATAAACTATGAAGAATAATAAAAAACGTATCGGTCTCTTGCTTTTAGCAGTGGTTTTGATACTGGTAGCAAAATATATATACGATGTAAACATCAATCATAATTTTGAAACCATTACAGAAGGCAAGGTCTATAAGTCGGGTGTCATTCCGCCCAACCAATTGCCGGACTATATCAAAAAATACCATATCAAATCGGTAGTCGATTTGCGTTTTCCGGGTACTGCCGATTTAGAAAACAATCCTGAAATTCCAGCAGAGTTAACCGCTGAAAAGGAGGCAATTGCCAAATTAAACGGAGTGAATTATTTTAACAATGGGTCAGACCAAGTGCCCAAACAAGAGAATCTCGATTCTTTTTTTAAGATAATGGACAATCCTGCCAATTACCCGGTATTGATTCATTGTTATCATGGCGTTGGTCGTGCCGAAATGTATTCGGCTATTTACCGTATTGAATATGAAGGTTGGGATAATGAAGCAGCTCGGAATGCCGTGCGTACCTTAATTAAATTCAGTTCGTTTGATGATGGGAAGCCCAAAGGCGAATACTTAAAAGCGTATCAAAGCAGAAAACAAAAAGCGGCTTTACAAAAGAAATAACAATGAAAAAGATAGTGCTATTCCTTTTGATGCTGATGGGCTTACAAGCCAGTCAAGCCCAATGTTGGCAATCGGTTTCGGTAGGTTATTCGCATGTAATTGCAGTGGCCAATAATGGAACGCTTTGGGCTTGGGGAATGAATCATTTTGGCGAATTGGGTGATGGTAACCAATTGACCAGAACCACTCCAATACAAATAGGCACCGATACCGATTGGAAAACAGTATCAGCAGGTTCTGGACCAACGAGTTTCAACTTGGCTTTGAAAACCAACAATACGTTATGGTCATGGGGATGTAATACGTATGGTCAGTTAGGTGATGGTACGTTTACCCATCGATTTACTCCTGTTCCCGTAGGAACCGATACCAATTGGAATTCGATTTCGGCAGGTTATTCTCATGCTTTGGCTACCAAAACCAATGGCACGTTGTGGTCTTGGGGCAATAGTGAATTTTATGCACTAGGGTATGGCAACGGGTATGGAGATGGCTTTCATAAAAACACACCCACACAAATTGGGACTTTGACAACTTGGAAAGCAGTTTCGGCTGCCGATCGGTATTCGTTGGCATTAAAAATAGACGGTACCGTTTGGGGTTGGGGCTATAATTCAGGCAATCCCATTGGGTTGAATACGGGACTTTATATTATGACACCGCAACAACGTTCCTATAATAACACGGGTGTAAAAGCCATTTCTGCAGGTGGCAATCACAGTTTTGATTCCAAAACGAGTAACAATTTATTGGTGACTTGGGGAAGTAATGTTTATGGACAAACGGGTGGTACTACTTGTGCTGGTTGTCCAGTGTATTATGTCAAACAATTTGATTGTGGCGATGATACTTCTGCAATTATAAAAACCGATGGTACCTTATGGTATACCGGTAAAAAATTAGGGTATACCGAACCTACTGTACAATATACGAGTGACTTTTTGGCTTTGAGTACGGCTACCAATTGGAAATCGGTTTCTGTGGGCAATCAAAGTGGCGCAGCCATAGATTTGAATGGCGCGCTGTGGACATGGGGTTGGAATACCAATGGGCAATTGGGTAATGGTACCAGTGGAAGTGGTACACATTCGTTAACCTTAGTACCGGTAAGTTGTGCAGGCGTATTGGCCAATTCAACATACAAAACTGCTTCACCTTTTGGGTTGTATCCCAATCCTGTTGTACAAGAACTTATAATACAAAATCCAACCGCTGCTATTTTATCGCATATTCGAATTTATGATATGATGGGGAAACTACTGATGGATACTCCTTATAAGGGAAACACGGTAAATGTGGGGCAATTAAAAACGGGATGGTATGTTTTGCAACTGGAACACGAAGGGAATACGGATCGAATTCCTTTTGTAAAACAATAAAGGATAGCTTATTATAAATGGAAAAAGCCCAATGCTAAAGTAACATTGAGCTTTCCAACAAGAAACAAAAACAAACCAATATTTAATAGCGGTAAGCTATTTTTTACTTTATAAAATAGCCAATTTCTTTTCGAAACTAGGTCCAAGTTCATAAATACTTCCTTTTAATTCTTTTACAATAGGGGCAATGACACTACTGTTTTGATTGGCTTTGTAAATAACCGCAAGATGATAGTTGAGCATCGGTTCGTGCGATTTTCCGTATACATAGTGTTGCTCTATGGCATAGGCTTTTTTGATATCACCGTGATTAAAATAGGACCAAGCCAATAAGTCATACGAATCTGGTGTTGGGCGATGGGCTACTTCTATTTTTGCAATTGCGACTGCTTTGGATGTTGTTAGCGAATCCTCTGCAAATAGCAAGGTATTGTATTTGTTGTACATGGCACCATATTTATTGTTTTCGAGCATTTTGAAATACATCGCTAGATTTTCGGATTTTGCCTTTTCATTATTTTCAAAATCTGCTATTTTAGATTTTAATAAATAAAAATCAGGCGTATCGTGTCTTTTTGAAATTTCGGCTATAATGCGTTTGGCTTCGGTTGGGTTTCTTTCATAAGAAAATGCAATCCAAGCAATTCCCTTCAAAGCATAACTATTGTTGGGTTCGACAGCCAATGTTTTTAAATAATAATCATATGATTTTTGGATTTCTCCGAAATGCCCATTCAAATCTCCCAAATTAGAGTAGGTCCATATTTTCAATGCTTTATTGTCATTAGATTCAGCTATTTCTTTGGCTTTTTCCATATAGGAAATAGCGGTTTTCAAATCTCCTTGATGGTCATTCCATTTTGAAATTCGGATGAGATAACCAAAATCTTTGAAATCTTTGACGGCCTTTAAGTTTTTTTCGGCTGCTTCATAATTCCCCAATTCCATATTGACATCAAAAAGTAATTTTTGAGTTTCGTCCATTCCATCTCCAATCGCCAGTGCTTTATTGGCCAATGTTAAGGCTTCTTTGAAACGGTGTTGTGAGATATAATTTCTAGCCAAGGCTCTTACCGTTCCTGTACTAGTATATTGAAAAGCTTCATTTGATTGTAGTAATAATTGTTCGGTTTTATATAAATAGTCAATTTTACCAGTGTTTTCAAAAAGTTTGGAATAGTTGGAAGCTATTTGACTCAAATAGGTAATTTGATTGGGTGCTGCATCGAATTTTTTTTGCCAAAAATCAATTTCGCTTTTAGCAAAGTCTAACGATTTGTTTTCTTTACTATCTAGGTAGACATTATAATCTTCTTGATGGGTAATTTGATTGGTTTCTTTTTCACAACTGATAACAGCATACGAAAGTAAAAGAACAAATAGTATTTTATGTAGTGTTTTCATTGTTTTTGTTTTTTTTGTTTTTTGTTTTTGATTTAAAAAACAGAGCGCAAGTTTTGCTTACGCTCTGTTGTTAAATATTACCAAGCAGCTGCTAGGTAGGGAAATGAGGTCAAAAAAGGTTTGTCATTTGCATTGACATGATCCGAAGTTACGCCAGCATTTGCTGTAGCATCAGGACCACCAAAAATGAGTATTAATTCTACATCAATCACATCATCGGCTAATGCTCTTCCTGTTAAAACTTGCGTTCCGTTATAGAATGAAGTTGGACCTGATTTGGCTACACCCAAAACATCGGTTGCCAATACACCTGTAAAAGCAGCGGCACTTAAGCCTAAAAGATTGGTAGTATATCCTGCATTCAAAGCCAATAATCGCGACTGAAAAATAGGTTGATAGGTAGTACCCATTGCAGAAGGTATGGTACTATTGAAAGCATCTTTTGGTGCTCCAGAGGCAATAAATACGGTGTTAATAGCAGGACGACCCATTTGATCTTTTTGTACATAGGTACCCGAAAAGTCTACATTAGCAGCAGTGGGTTGATCATCATTGTTATTGCAACTGGTGAAGGTAATAGCCATTATCATAGCCAATCCTAGAAACTGATATTTTATTGTTTTCATAATTTTCTAAATTTATTTGTGTTATTGTTTATTGTTTTTGTTTCGTTTCTGCCCACACATTTATAGTAGCAGACGAACCCAACATTGATTTTGGTACTTCAACAACAGTTGCCAATACATTGGTACCTGCAAAAGTGTCTGTTCCAGGATTATTAAATCCAGCAGCTGTTCCGCCCAATATGGCTTTGAATTGATTCAAATCAAAAAAGAAAGGATCATCTCTAGGACCAGCAAAAAACTTCATACCGTTTGCAGCTGTAGCTGTAACAGCAGCAGTACCGTATTGAGAAATGTCAACACTACCAGCAGCGGCATTTGTTTTCACCATACTAGAAGTACCGGTTGTACCTGGTGCAGTAGGACCAAAGAAGTACATTTTATTTCCTCTTCGGATGGCTTGAATCACCAAATCTTCAACATTGTCTCCTGTATTATCAATGTTGATTTCGGTCATTACATTTTCATTAAATGCAGCTGTAGCAGATGCACCAGGACTTAACAGTCCTTGCGTGTTGACTACAAACACCATATTATTGGTATCTTGCCCTTGAAAAGCATACACATCGGTAATGTCATTTGCATTACCCGTTACTGCAGGCGCATCAGCGTGATCTGCAGCCATAAATACTAGACCTGTAATCGCTACCAGCGACAGACCTAAAACCATTCTTGTTTTTTTCATTGTTGTAAATTTTTAAAGATTATTTAATGGATATACGCATAGTTTATCTTTATGGTTTTATAATTTTAAAAAAAAAATCAATTTTTATTATTTATAAAGCAATTACTAAATAAAAGAAGCATAAAAAACAATTAAATAACCACTTGTTAAAAGTTATGAATTGTGAAACTATTTTCACATTTCAAAATTAAATACCGGTGTTCTATTTTAAGTTATACAATAAAATATAAAGATTGTATTATTCTAATACATTCAAGTTGGATGAAATAGCTAATAGTAAAACATTGTATTTCAAAACTTTAACTATGCTATATAAAAGAATATTACTAATTTTACAGCGAATGAATTCAGAATAACCGTTTTAATACTATTTAAAAAAGGATGCTTTTGTTAAATAGATATACTTTATAGTATGCAAGGATTGAATAAATTAATAATTCTATGAGTTTTTGAATTTAATTTTTCAATATTTTATTTTATAATAAAAAATATAAAATAGTTACCTTTATAAAAACCAAAACCCAATGCCTCTCGTATATGTTCCTAACAAAAAACAAAAACATTAAATCATGACACAAGAAGAATTAATTCCGATGCTTCTCAATAAAGAAGAACGGGCATTTACGATAATGTATGATATGTATTCTAAAAGTTTGTTTGCCGTGATATCAAACCTGCTCAAAGAAACCGAAGATGCAGAGGATGTACTACAAGAAGTATTTGTAAAAATCTGGAAAAACTTTGATTCTTATTCTGATTCCAAAGGCAGATTGTATACTTGGATGTTGAATATTGCTCGAAATACTGCAATAGATAAATTGCGGTCTAAAGGATACAACAACACTCAAAAAAACCTTTCGGCGGATAATTTCGTACATCTCTTGGACGATAGCAATAAATTGATTCATCGCATTGATACCATTGGCATAAAAGAATTTGTTCAAAAACTGAAACCCAAATGTATTGCTATTATCGATTTGTTATTCTATAAAGGGTATACCCAACAAGAAACTTCTGATGAATTGGCCATTCCATTAGGAACAATAAAGACCTTGAATAGAAATTGTATTAATGATTTAAGAACCTATTTAAAAGTATAATGACTACAACAGAACGCATCGCCTCAGGAGATTTAGAACTTTACGTTTATGGCTTATTAAACGAAACTGAATCTCAACAAATTGCAACACTTGCTCAAAAAGAACCAGAAGTTGCTGCCGAAATCCTCTCAATAGAAAAAAGTATTCTGCATTTGTCGAGTAGCTTTTCGCCGCATATTTCATCGGAACTATTTGATAAAATCAAATCCCAACTCGCATTGAAACACACTCAAGTTGTGGATATGAAACCCAAAAGAAGTCCATTGTCCTATTTGGGTTGGGCAGCAGCAGCCGTTTTGGTTATTGGTATAAGTTACCTAAACAACCAACAAAAAACAATGGAAACTCAAGTAGTTACTTTAGAAAATGATAAATCTAAGTTAGAAGAAGTTGTAGTAGCTACTGAAATCAAAAACAAGAAAACCAAAGAAGTTTTAGACATTATTCGAGATACCAAAAATACGGTTATCACGCTAGGTGGACAAGCTGTGGCACCAACATCGTATGCAAAAGTGTATTGGAATAAACAAACACAAATGGTTTATGTCGATGCTGCAGGATTACCAGAACCACCAGAAGGGAAAGTCTATCAAGTTTGGTCACTTAAATTAAGTCCGACTTTGACACCCACTAGTATTGGATTACTTGAAAACTTCAAAACCGATTCCAATAAAGTTTTTGCAGTCAGTAAAACAGGAGATGCAGAAGCCTTTGGAATTACATTAGAACCAGCAGGAGGAAGTGCCTCACCAACTATGGAACAATTGTATACCTTAGGGAAAGTGTAAATAAAATACCGTTTTAATTAAATTAAAAAAGGTTTAACTTTATTGTTGAGCCTTTTTTTTTGATAACAGATGACTATCAAATGTTTTTTTTGTTTTTTTATTTCATAAAAAATTATATTTTAGTCCAAAAATAAAACACGATGAAAATATTAGGTATTGGTTCACGCATTCATCATTCAGAATATGGGAAAGGAGTGATTACGAATGTATCTACCAAAGAATATTGGGTTACTTTTATAGAAAACGGACTCGAAACTATTGCCCTTGATAGCGAATTTGAAGTTATTGAAGCAGCAGAAAATGAAGTAGATACCGTGAGTTTTTATGATGTAGAACAAAGTTTACTCAGTATTTTAAAAAAATGGTCAGATGTTTCTCAAATTGTTCCGATAGGGGATAAATGGAAAGGGGGAAAAATGATACTAGATCCGGGTCAACCCGGTTTAGCCTCAAAGGAAATTCCGATAGATACTTTTTTTCATAAAATTATTATGGTTAGAGATCGTTTGCGAGTGATGGAACAAAAAATAAATACGAGCAATATTGAAGAAATTGAAAAAATAGAATTGCAACAATACATTACAAGAATTTATGGAAGTTTGACTACTTTTAATGTTTTATTTAAATCACAAAATGATTATTTTGTAGGAGAAAAAACAAAATAGTATACGTTAAAATCTATTTAAATTCAGGATTTAATGCCTATTTTTATAGAAAATTAAATCAATTGTATTATGAAAAAAGTATTTCTTATCGCCACAGTCATTATTGCTGTTGTTATTGGATGTAAATCCAATTCATCGGCCAATACTGCAAAAAAATTAGTTTTGGCACTTGAAGCCAAAAGCAATTCAAAAGTTTCAGGAACAGCTACTTTTACTGAAAAAAACGGAAAAGTTACTTTGGTCGCTAAAGTTGACGGATTAAATCCAGGAATACACGCCATTCATATTCATGAAAAAGCAGATTGCTCTTCGGCAGATGCTGTTTCAGCTGGAGGACATTGGAATCCGACCTTTAAAAAACACGGTAAATGGGGAGAAGGAGAACATCATAAAGGCGATATTGGTAATTTTACCGCTGATGCAGATGGGAATGGTACCATAACTTTTAGTACAGACGAATGGTGTATTGGTTGTGAAGATGCTACCAAAAACATAATAGGCAAAGGATTAATTATTCATCAAGGTACCGATGATTTTACGACTCAACCTACTGGAAATTCAGGAGCAAGAATAGCTTGTACTGCCATAATTAAATAAATATTTTTTTATCAATTGGAACAAAAAGAACAAAGAGAACAGCATTATTTTAAAACAACTTCGGAATGGCGTAAATGGTTGCACGAAAATCATGAAACATCAACTGGTGTTTATCTGATTTTTTATAAAGTAAATAGTGTCAATGAAAGTATGCGATGGGATGAAGCTGTAAAAGTGGCTCTTTGTTATGGTTGGATAGATTCTACCGTTCGTAGAGTAGATCACGAACGACGCAAACAAACGTTTACACCACGCAAAGATAATAGCGCTTGGAGTAAACTGAACAAAACCTATGTAGAAAAACTCATCGAGGACAATTTGATGCATCCGAGTGGTTTGGCAAAAATAGAAAGAGCCAAACAAAATGGTTCTTGGGAAGCCTTAGATGAAGTAGAAGAATTGATTGTACCAAAAGATTTAGAAGCTGCTTTTGAAGAAAATAAATTGGCTTATGATAATTATTTAAACTTTAGTCCATCCTATCGTAAGAGTTATTTGTACTGGCTCAATCAAGCCAAACAAGAAGAAACCAGAAACAGTAGGGTCAAAGAAATCGTTTCGCTTTGTGAACAATATATTAAATCAAGATAATATTTATCCTAAAAGGGTACTATATTACAAACACTGATGCAATAAAAATACATAGCTTTGTAAGCTCAATTTGAAGTTATGATTAACCCTTCTGTCAACGGCTGGATAGATAAGTATTTTATAGAACAAAAATCTTCTGTTCCTACAATTGGTATCGATTCTGATGCGTATTATGAAGCGATAAGA
>JAYTNO010000146.1:0-3781 GCA_043748275.1 Flavobacterium sp.
TTTGTTTTCAATTTTTTTTGGCGCACACGATTCGTCCCACACACGACTTGTCCTGCTGCACGCTATATCTTTTTTTGGTTTTTGAAAAAAAAACCAAAAAAAGGATACCGCTACATCAGGGCGATTTTAGACTTTTAGGGTTTTGAAGATGTTACTTGTTAAATGTTAGTCGAGCAGAAGGAATCTTATCCAAAACCCATTAGGCAGAATCATAGCAGAAAAATTGAAAATATGATTTAATAATTTTAAAAAAAACATATATTTGTAGTAATAAAAGCAACAAACTTTCGCAAATCTACCCGAAAAGAGATGAAATGCGAAGATTGTTGCGCATATTTACAAGTTAGCAGTAATACTAAAAAAACGTTAATTTGATAAAAAATCAATTCTTATTTATATATTTGCATAATAATAACAAATTTTAAAATAAGATGAAAATTCAAGAATTTAGTTTTGGCAACTTTAAATCATTCAAAGAAATCCAAACTTTAAATTTAGCCGCTGCAAAAATCAAATCAAATAATAAAGACATTGATGTCAATAATGTTATTGATGAAAATTCTAATCTTTTTTTAAAAACTAAATCTATTTATGGTGCTAATGCAAGTGGCAAAAGTAATATTATTAAAGCGTTGGTTACATTCATTAGAATCATTAAAACTTCAATTAAGGATGAAGATATTTTGTATTTAGTAGATTCTTTCAGATTATCAACAGAAACAGAAAACAAACCAAGTTTTTTTCAACTAATTTTTTGGCATAATAATGTCAAATATAGATATGGATTTGAAGTGGATGATGAAAAAGTTTATGCAGAATGGCTTTACTCAACTCCAAAAAAGAGAGAAATTCCCTTATTTATCCGAGAAGGAAAAAATATCATCGAACTAGATAAAACAAATTATAATGAAGGATATAAATTAGTCAGCTTATTTGAAGAAGAAACAGAGGAAAATGAAATTTTTAGAAATAATTCATTATTTCTATCAACACTTGCGACTTTTGGCTTTGGCAAACTATCAAAAGACTTAATCAATGCTATCAGTTCAACAATGGTCATCAGCGGATTAGGACATCAAGGAATGTATAAGTTTGCTGGAGATGCGATTACAAATAGTGAGAAGAAAAAGTATATCGTCAATTTTTTAAAATATGGTGATGTAGGTATTGAAGACATTGATGCAATGGATGTTCCTGAAATTGATTCTAAAGAGAATGATGATGAAACAAAAAAAGAATCAACAAAAGAGAAAAAGAAAAAATTATTAATCTCATTTAGAAAAAAATATGATGAAAATCTAAAAGCAGTCGAAAATGAATCATTCCCATTTATTGCTAATGAATCAGAAGGAACTCAAAAACTATTTGAATTAAGTCCTTTTATCTATGAAGCATTACAGAATAATAGACCAATTATAATTGACGAATTTGACGCAAGATTTCATCCATTATTAACAAAAAAAATTGTTGAATTATTTAATTCTACTTCCAACATTGGATCACAATTAATTTTCACTACACACGATACAAACTTATTGTCTTCTAACCTATTAAGAAGAGATCAAATTGAATTTGTTGAAAAAGACCAATTTGGCGCTAGTCATTTGTATTCTCTTGTTGAGTTTAAAGGAATTAGAAATAATGCTTCCTTTGAAAAAGATTACATTCAAGGTAAATATGGAGCAATCCCTTTTTTAGGAGATTTTGATAAATTAATAAATTCTGATTCAAATGCCTAAAAAAACAAAAGCAATAAAAGTTTCAGACATTAAGTCTCAAAAACCTTGGCTAAAAAAAGCCAAGGTTTCAGTATATGAAATAGAAACTAGAGAAGTTAAAAAGACAATTCTAATCATCTGTGAAGGTCAAACTGAAAAATTATATTTTGAATCATTTCCAGTTTTGACACTTACTGTTGAAGCAATTGATTTAAAAGGAGAAAGTAAATTAAAATTGATAGAATCAACCATAGAATTTGTTAAAAATAGTTCGATAACATATGAGGAAGTGTGGTGTGTATTCGATATGGATTTTAAAAGAGGCGAAGAAGAGTTTGCTGATTTTGATAATGCTATTAACAAGGGGGAAAAATGTGGTTATAAAATTGCCTATTCAAATGATGCATTTGAATTGTGGTTTTATCTTCATTATCAATATAATGACAATAAAAATCATCGAACATTTTATTATTCATTCTTAAGTAAAGAATGGAATATTAATTATGAAAAAGATGGGAAAAAATATAATTTTTGCAAATCGGTTTATGAAAAACTAAACAATGATGAAAAGGCATCTCAAGATAAAGCTATAGAAAGAGCTGAAACAATTTATCAAGCACAAAAAGATAAAAAATATCACGAGCAAAACCCAGTTACTCTAGTTAGTGAATTGGTTAAGTTTTTAAATCAAAATAAAAGAAAATAAGTACTACTGCTAAAAGCCAGCCTTTCGTTGGGCTTGAAAAGCCAACAATGAATTGCAATCATCGAATACCGACAATAAATATTGTCCATGAGATAAACTCCGGTTTAAAAAAATTGGGGTTTTGGTCTTGACTTTACACATTGTTTTGTACTTTTGTTGTTAGTGATTAAC
Source organism: Flavobacterium sp. (assembly GCA_043748275.1). GTDB lineage: Bacteria > Bacteroidota > Bacteroidia > Flavobacteriales > Flavobacteriaceae > Flavobacterium. Next base: position 2,596 of record JAYTNO010000146.1, read on the forward strand.
CCGAAGTTTAGGCTAACCGAATCCTCACCTTCCGCAAGACGCGAAACGTTGTTTGCTATTTTCGAGCGACAGAATACTGAAAGAAAAATTGAATAAAAAAAATAAAAAAAATGAAGAAAATTATTTTAATATTGACTATTTTATCAATCATTTCGTGCAAAAAAAACATAGAAGGTGAAAGCCCAGAACTTAAAAAAGTAAGTGAAGAAAACAATAATCCGAAAACTGAAATTAATAGTCAGCTTATCGAAGAAAAAGAAATTAAAAAAGATAATTCACCAGAAAATACAGCATTAACATTTATAAATTCATATATTATTGATTCAAATAAAATGAATAAATCAGTTGGATATTTAAATTTTGTAAAATCAAGTAATTTAACTACCAAAAGTTTTAAAATAGAATTGCAAAAAATCGTAGATGAAGCAGAAAAATTGGATCCTGAAATGGGACTTGATTTTGATCCAATTATTGACGGACAAGATTATCCAGACGAAGGTTTTGAATTAAAGCATTTTGACACTAAATCTAATTTCATTATCGTAAAAGGTAAAAATTGGGCTGACTTTGAAGTTACAATGAAGTTAATATTTGAAAACGAAAAATGGCTTATTGATGGTAGCGGAATCGTAAATATTCCTAAAAATAACCAAAGTAAAAGATAAAAAAACTGCCACCAAAAGCCAGCCTTTCCTCGGCCTTAAAAAGCCAACAATGAATGGCAAGTATCTAATACCGACAAAAACATAGCCACGGGATAAACTCCTGTTGAACGGAACTGGCAAATTTGTAACGCTATGGTGCTGAATTGAAAATTAAACTTCTACTATTTCTTTTTAAAAACGTTTTGAAAACCCTAGAAGTCTAGTTTCGCCCCGATGTAGCGGCATCCTTTTTGGATTTTCTTTTTCAGAAAATCCAAAAAGATATAGCGTGCAGCGGGACGGGTGGTGTGGGATAGGGGAGGTGTGCGCCAAAATAAAAATAAAGAAATTTTGTGTTATTGTTGTAGATTTTGGTATTTTGTATTTACTTTTGCGGTCTAAAATTTTAATCATGTATAGAAGTCATAATTGTGGTCAGTTGACGGCTGTTGATATCAACCAAAGTGTTGTTTTGGCGGGTTGGGTTCAAAAATCGAGAGATAAGGGTTTTATGAATTGGGTCGATTTGCGAGATCGTTATG
>JAYTNO010000147.1:0-3775 GCA_043748275.1 Flavobacterium sp.
ATTAAAATAATTAAATATTGCAGTATCATAATGTGATGAAACATGAAATGCTTTTGTTGCTAAAAGTTTCCTGTTTTCTATTGTCGTAGTTCCGTTTTGATTGGTAAGCAATTCTAAAAGCGTTGCATATTCATTTACAGAAGCTATAATTACGGTGTCTTTGAAGTTTTTTGCAGCAGCACGAATTAATGAAATTCCGCCAATATCAATTTTTTCAATGATGTCACTTTCGCTTGCGCCAGAAGCCACTGTCTTTTCAAAAGGATACAAATCAACAATGACCAAATCTATTTGAGGAATTTCAAATTCTTTCATTTGTTGAACATCACTCTCATTATCTTGACGATTCAATATTCCGCCAAAAACTTTTGGGTGCAATGTTTTTACTCTTCCTCCAAGGATAGAAGGATAGGATGTTACGTCTTCAACTGGAACTACGGGTATGCCTAGATTTTTAATAAAATCTTCTGTTCCTCCAGTAGAATAAATAGTAACATTTTGGGTGTGTAATTTTCTAACAATGGGTTCCAATCCTTCTTTTGAAAAGACAGAAATCAAAGCCGAATGAATGGTTTTTGTAGTGCTCATTTAGTAGTGTTGTTTATTTGTGCAAAAGTAATTTTTTTAAATGACTATCTGTTAAGTGGACTAATTATTATTTAACCACAAATTTCTCAATTTTTCACAAATTAATAAGTGCTTATTTGTGAAATTTGTAGCTAATGTTCCTTTTTGGAATTACCAACTATCCTACATATTGATTTTATAATAATTTACAAATCTGCTAAAATACTATGTTTTTCTGTCATTACAGTTTTAGCAACTATATTCAAAATGCTCAATTACAAGTTAATAGTTTTAAATTTTAGTATTAAACGCACAAAAAAACATAAATATAGTTAAAATTGTGTTAAATTTAGTCTATCTATCTATCTATCTATCTATCTAAAATAATTGTTAATTTTAAGAAAAATAATCCTATAAAATTAATTTATTATGAAAAAAACCTTTAAATTTACTCAAGCATTAGTATTAGTTTTTGTTTTAATTCTTTTTAGCGCCTGTCAAAATGATCCAACAGTTGAGCAACCTACCAAGTTAATTAAAAACGCATTGCAACGACAGATGAACAATTCTGGTAAATTGATAATAGAAAACGCTTCAGACGTAGATTTGTTTTACAGTATTATGTGTATTGGGACAGAAAATGATGTTCCTTATGATAAATATGAATTATTTGGAGAAAATCTAACAACAAAAATTGTAAATGGTACTTCATTAGAATTAAATAGTATGGATACTAGAAGCACGCCAGGTATTAATCGTGCGTTGGCAATAGATAGTTGGTTGTTTCAGAACAACGCAGATCAAACTTCGGCTGTCTATTCTGGTTTTGAGGCTAATAACCTCTACGGTCAATATTTTGACCCAAACAACACATCATTTGGTAAATTCTCGATTTGGAAGGTGGTTGTTTTAAGCACGAATGATTTTAATAATGGACCATGTATACCTGGTGAAATTGAAATGAAAATAGAATTGCCTAATGCTGAAAACCCTACAAGCACCGTTTCTGAAATTTTTGGATGTGTTGAAATTAAAGCAAGAAGTACTTATACTCCAAATGGAGACATCATTGTAAACGTTACTTCTACTTTTTTATAATATTTACAATTCTATAACTGCTATTTATAAAGCTAAATAATATTTAACTATTGGTCTTTACAATAATTTAAAACTATGAGCATAATGTTCATAGTTTTAAATTTTTTTTAATTTCCAAAAAAAACAAACGAGTATGACAATACGATACTATATCATTGTGTTTCTTTTTTTTAACCTGGGTTATGGACAATACCACCATCAAAAAACGTGGGCAACCTATACTGGGGTAAGTACAAGTTATGATTTTGCATCTTACGCCAAAGATTCTCAAAACAATTTGGTTGTTTTTGCTGCTATACGATTTTATCCAACTGCTCCAATAAATTATTATACTAATCTAGCAACTGCCAATGCATATCAGCCACTATCTGGTGGAGGTTCAAGTGAATTTTTAATTTCCAAAATATCGCCACAAGGCATCTTGCTTTGGGCTACCTATTATGGGGGTAATGGCGCAGAAAATTCTGTTAGTTTTAATAAATCTATAGCGATAGACTCTCAAGACAATATTTACATTGTAGGTGCTACATCAAGCTCTACGGGTATGACTACTCCAAGTGCTTTTCTGACAACACCTTCGGCAATAGGAATTACAAGCTTTATGACAAAATTTTCGCCATCGGGTGCTAGAGAATGGAGTACTTATTTATACGGTAATGTTAGCGAAATTTTGATTGACAGTACCGATACACTATTTGTTACAGGAATAACTAACAATACTAGCGGTGTTGCTACAACAGGTTCTTTTCTAGAGACACCTTTTTGTTGTGCTCCAGATAATGACCCTATTCAAAGCTACCGCAACGGTTATATAAATTCTTTTGACAAGCAAGGAAACCGCATCGCAGGTACCTATATAGGCAAGGCAAAAGGTAATGATTATAATTTTGATTCAAATGGTAATGGAACGATACAGATACCAAATATTTCTATTAGTATAGCTTGTGACCCTAGTGGTAATGTATATGTGTGTGGTGTTACTGGTTTGCTAGATGAAAACACAGGTTATTATGCGTCAGCAGGATGTTATGATGCTGATTATAGTGCTACTAAAATTTATATTTCTAAATTTACAAAAAATTTAACCCAGAGAATCTGGAGTACTTATTATAATGGCGGTTCAAATACTCCAAGTAATTTTAAAATTAAAGCCGCCACAGCAACAGATTTGTACTTTACGAGTTATGAGTCTAACAATCCAGCTCAAGTATATCCTACCAATTTTACTTCGATTGGTTGTTTTCAATCGAATTTTTCTGGATCATCAGATTTGTATATTGTAAAATTTAATACTGACGGACAACGACAATGGGCAACTTTATTCGGGGGGAACAAATTTGAAATTGTGCCTGATTTATATGTTCAAAATAATAAACTTTATATTAGTGGTAGTACAGGAAGTAATACTATTGCTACATCAGGCGTATATCAAGAAACTTTTATTGGTGGTGGTTATTTATTAAGTGACGGTTTCTTTTGTGAATTCTCTACTAGTGGGCATAGAAATTGGTGTAGCTATTTTGGTGGTAATGCTGTTGATTTTGTTTCAAAAATAATTCCTTTTGGTAATGATAGTTTTTATGTAGTAGGAGGTACAGCAAGTACTACCAATATCAGTACTCCAAATGCTTTGCAACCTAATATTAATTTATTAACTGTAAATAATGTACAAAAGAATTCATTTATTGCTCGTTTTGATAATCTAGACTTTTTAGAAACTGCTGCTTTTTCTAAAAGCAAAATTTCATTGTATCCCAATCCTAATAAAGGGGTTTTTGTTTTATCAGGTATTGATAGTTTAGTTTCCAATCAAAATCTCGTTGTAGTAGATACACAAGGTAGGATAGTTTATAAAACACCAATTACTGATTTAAATCAAAAATTTGAACTTACAGTAGTTCCAGGTATGTATTTTGTTAAAGTAATGGTTGCCAACGAAGTATTGCCAACAATCAAGTTTATGGTTGAGTAAGATGGTAATAATAAAGGACAAGCATATTTTTTTATATCTAATTTTCAATGCAAAACTGTAACATTATTAAAAATATAAAGACAAACTTTAAACAACTAATTCATTAGGATTTTCATAAAAAAATAATGAATTTTACTT